>NZ_JBSFUU010000049.1:0-73036 GCF_053591955.1 Streptomyces sp. NPDC002845
CACCTGACTCCCATGGAGCCAGACTGATCACTCGATCACGGAAGGGGTCACTTTTCATCGACCGATAGGGGGTCACGGTTCACGGAACGGCGACACTTACGACCCAGGAACGCCCCCTCTGGTAAGCAGAGGTCGGCTTCCCCTCTCCCTGGTGGGCTATCGACTACGCCGCGTCTTCGGTTGCTGCGGCGGTGGAGCGGATCGAGTGGATAACGGCCACCGTGGCGTCTACAGGCACGCTCCCCCGGATGGCCCCAGAGCCTCAGGAGGGCAGGACACGCCGGGAACCGTTCGCTGACCGCCGCCGCACATCGACTGGATGGGTATCCGTGAGTCATGACGTACGGGCGCGCTCGCACCGACGGGCGGGAGGCTGGGTGGTGCCCCACCAAGTGGTGTAGCACCGACGAACCCGGCCCGTAACCTGCGCTTTCACCTGTGATCGCCGCTACACCACTTGGTGAGGCACCGCCGGAGGCTGCCGCGGACGAACGTACGGGTACCGCGACGGTATCCGTGCCGCGCCATGTCACCCCGGTCCCCGAACGGCATCAAGTTGTCCCGGGCAGGAGGTTTGTCGGGGGCGCCTGAACTTGGGTTCAAGCGACGCCGACAAGGTTGTCCGATTAGCTGGGTGGCGTCCCGAGAGAAGGAAACAGCCGCCGCGCCGAAGGCCGACACTAGGCGCAGTCGAAGACCATGGCGCCGTCGTCATCCGCTTTCTGCGACTGAGATGTGCTCGCCCACCGGACAGAGCGTGACGTCGTAGGGTCGGGAAAGTCGCTCGGTGATGAAAGCGGCATTCGCTCCCCAATCCGGGCGCAGCCGACGGGCCAGGACCAGGCCTGTCACGTGAGTCGCGCCCGCCTGCCGCAGAGTCGCCGCTGCGGACTGAAGGTGGTTGCCGGTCACCCAGGTGTCGTCGACGAGCACGATGTGCCGACCGCGTACCGCCTCGGACTCGTGCACGGCGAAGAAGTCGGGCCGGAACACCCGCCGCTGATCACGGTCTCCCCGTTCCACCGGGGCTGCGGACAGTGAGACGGAGGGAACGCCCGGCAGCAGGTATGCGACGAGGGCTTGAAGTGGATGCGGTGACGGCCTGCCGCTGAGTGAGGGCACCACTGCAAGGGAATCGACTTGGCCCAGCGGCCCGGTATCGAGGCAGGCACGGTGCATCAAGCCGAAGTACGCGGCCAGTCCCGCCGTCCGCATCCACGACGGGTTGCCCGCACCAGGCGCGGCCTTGTAGCGGTACATGTCCCAGTCAGACTGGCTGCCCGCCACCGAGTACGCAGCGAAGACGACCCGGTCCGCCGTACGCGTGCCAAGTGCTTGCGCCTGACGATCCTGGGTTGTGCACGTGGGACATAGCGGGTCGCCTCCGGCGAGCGGTCCAGCACACACTGCGCAGATGCCACGGCCGGATCGGACAGGAGCCAGGAAATGATCGGTGAACCGGGTACGAGCAACGATCTCGGCTGCGCGAACGCCCTGCGCGTCTCCCAACTCTCGCGTCACCGCAGATCGACGAGATCCCGCAGCAGCCGGTCGACGTCCGCCGGACGGCGCACGATCTCGTCCAGCACCGCCAAGACACCATCGACATCATCGGCGACGTGCGCATCCGGTCGCTCCAGCAGTTCGCGCGCCCAGTCGTTCCCATCTAGGACCGAGCGCAGCAGGATCACCGGGCGGCCGTGCTCAACCGCTTTGCGGGCCTGGATACGAGTACCGCTGCGCGGGCCCGCCGCCACGATCACCGTGGCCCGGCAATAAGCCGACATTGTGCCGTTGCGGCGCGGGAAGGTCGTCTTCGACGGCGGGGTGTCTGGCCAGAATGGTGAGAGCACCAACCCTGAGGCCACGACTCGGCGGTGCAGCCCAAGGTTTTCCGGTGGATAAGCGTGGTAGACACCCGTGCCGATCACGCCGACCACTCGTCCGCCGCCGGCCAGCGCCGCCTCGGTCGCAGCCGTGTCGATCCCCGCCGCCAGCCCGGACACCACACTCAGCCCACGCGCGACAAGACCACGCGCGATCGCTACCGCATCGGCCAGGGCCCGCGGTGCAGCGCTGCGCGAGCCGACGACGGCGACGCCGTCGTCCTTAGGGCTCAGGGCTCCGCGAGTGAAGATGAGACCAGGGGCGTCGAAGGCACTGCTCAGCTGCTGCGGATAGTCCGACTCGGTCAGCGCATGCACCCCAATTCCCTGCCCTGCCCAGCGCTCCAGCTCCGCCCGGACAGCAGGCAGCTCGTCCTCGGCGGAGCCGCCGAACAGAGAAGGCTGTTCCCCGCTGAGGACCTGCCAGGCGCTGCCGACCTCCATCACACGCGCCACGGCTTCCCGTTCCTGACGCTCGCTGTGGGCACGCCGTAGCAGCACGGCCATCGCCGCCCGCTCATCCCCCCAGCGCTCCTCCATACACCCGACGATACTGCCTGCCGACGACAGCGTCATGGGTAACCGCCCACGTGGCCGGCTCCCTATCGACCTCCCGCAGCCCTCAGGACAGGGCGGGCATCCTCAATCCACGCACCGAGCCGTTTGCGCTGCCCACGAGAGAAAGCTCCCCTGGTACACCCTCAGCGAATCCGTGCGCACACGTGCACACGGAAATCAGGACAAAAAGAACTCCCTGTCTACGTTTCCGTAGGTCAGAGGGCATTTATGTGTGGAGCCTAGGGGAGTCGAACCCCTGACATCTGCCATGCAAAGACAGCGCTCTACCAACTGAGCTAAGGCCCCGGAAGAGACGCGTACGTCCGGAGGAAGCCTCCACCGGCGGGCGCCGCAGACCAGAGTACCGGGTCATCCCGGGGATCTCGCAAAAAGATGGGGGGTCCCCGTGGACGACCACTCTCCGTAGGATGCTCGTCGTGGTTCGCGACAGCGAACCACGGTATTTGGGGAAGCGATGGGGAGACGCAATGGACGCCGCACAGCAGGAAGCAACCGCAAGAGCCCGGGAGCTGCAGCGGAACTGGTACGGGGAGCCGTTGGGGGCGCTCTTCCGTAGGCTCATCGACGATCTGGGGCTCAACCAGGCTCGTCTCGCGGGGGTACTGGGACTGTCCGCGCCGATGCTGTCACAGCTGATGAGCGGTCAGCGCGCCAAGATCGGCAATCCCGCGGTCGTCCAGCGGGTGCAGCTGCTGCAGGACCTGGCGGGGCAGGTCGCGGACGGCAGTGTGAGCGCCGCGGAGGCAACCGAGCGCATGGACGAGATCAAGAAGTCGCAGGGGGGTTCGGTACTGAGCAACACCACGCAGTCGACGAGCAGTTCGGGAGCGCCGACGGTCAAGCGGGTCGTCCGCGAGATCCAGTCGCTGCTGCGCTCGGTGGCGGCCGCGGGCGACATCATCGAGGCGGCGGACACCCTCGCCCCGACCCACCCGGAACTGGCAGAGTTCCTCCGGGTGTACGGCGCGGGCCGCACCTCCGACGCGGTCGCGCACTACCAGTCGCACCAGAACTGAGCCCGAGGTCCGGTCGCCGAAGGGGGTTCGGCGACCGGGCCGACGGCCGAGGGGGTTGCGAGGAGGGTCGTATCACTCGCCGAGGGGGGTACCAAGGGGGTAAGCGAAGGGGGAGCGACGCACAGCCATGGGTGAGGTCTTCGCCGGCCGGTACGAGCTGGCCGACCCGATCGGACGCGGGGGAGTCGGCGCGGTCTGGCGTGCCTGGGACCACCGTCGGCGCCGCTATGTGGCCGCCAAGGTCCTGCAGCAGAGCGACGCGCACTCCTTGCTGCGCTTCGTACGGGAACAGGCCCTGCGCATCGATCACCCCCATGTGCTCGCCCCGGCCAGCTGGGCCGCCGACGACGACAAGGTCCTGTTCACCATGGAGCTGGTCGCCGGAGGCTCCCTGGTCAACCTCGTCAACGACTACGGGCCGCTGCCGCCCGCGTTCGTCTGCACCCTGCTCGACCAGCTCCTGTCCGGGCTCGCCGCGGTGCACGCGGAGGATGTCGTCCACCGCGACATCAAGCCCGCCAACGTCCTGCTGGAGGCCACCGGTACGGCCCGGCCGCATCTGCGCCTGTCCGACTTCGGCATCGCCATGCGCCTGGGCGAACCCCGGCTGACCGAGACCGACTACGTGGTGGGGACGCCCGGTTACTTCGCCCCCGAGCAGATGATGGGCGCGGACCCGGACTTCCCGGCCGACCTCTTCGCCGTCGGCCTCGTCGCCCTGTATCTCCTGGAGGGCGCCAAACCCGACGCCAAGGCGCTCATCGAGTACTTCGCCGCCCATGGCACGCCCGGTCCGCCCAAGGGCATCCCCGAGCCCCTGTGGCAGGTCGTGGCCACCCTTCTCCAGCCCGACCCCCACGCCCGCTTCCGCACCGCCACCGGCGCCCGCAAGGCCCTCGCCTCCGCCGCCGAGCTCCTGCCCGAGCCCGGCCCCGACGACGAACTGGTCGAGGTCTTCGACCAACTCGGGCCCCTGCCGGAGGGGTTCGGCCCCGATGGCCCGCTGAGGAGGGCGTCCGGGCTGGACACGGGGAGCGGCAGCGGGGGCCTGCGAGCGGCGCGCGGAGGCGGCTCGGGTGTCTCGCCGAGTTTCGGGGCGGGGACGGGGGCCGACCAGGACCACGGCGCTGGGGGCGGAAGCGGAGGCGGAACCAGTTCGGGCATGGGCGCGAGCGGGGGCCCCGGCAGCACCCCGGGCTCGCCAACTCCCGTACCGGGCAGGAACATCCCACCCGCGCCGACCTCCCGGCCGGAGACGGGCGCCTCCTCCGCGCAGCCGGGTCCTGGTGCCGTGCCGCTGTCCCGTACGGACGCCACGCCCATGCCGCCCCATGAACCGCCGTCGAACTCCGGCGTGGGAGCCGGGCCGACAGCTGCTCCCACGGGTTCCGTGCCTCAACCCCCTGCCACGGGTGCCGTGTTGCCCCCGCCCATGCCCAGCACGGCGCCGCCGCCGACCGGCTCCGGCGTCGGGGCCGCCCCCGGGCCCGGGTCCGGGGGCGGGGGCGGGTCCGGCTCTGGGCATGCGTCCGGTCCGTGGCATCACGGGCCAGGCATGGGTACAGGCACAGACACAGGTGCAGGTGCAGGTGCAGGCACCGTCCCGGGCCTGGGCGCCGCGTCTCAGGAGCCCGCGCCGCACAGCCCGACGCCGGAGTCCACCCCCATCGCCGTACCACCGCTTCCCGACCGGGACCCCACGCCCCCACAGCCGTCGACAATGTCGGACACCGGGAGCTTCCACCTGCCGCCGCCCCACGTACTCGCCGCCCACGCGCCGACGGGCCAGAGGGAACAGCACACCCCCCACTACCCGCAGCCACAGCAGCAACCACAGCCACAACCGGAGCAGCCGCCCACTCCCCCCACGTCGGTCGCGCTGCCGGTCCCCAGCCCGGTCCACGCTCCGCACGGAGAACCCGCGCATGTGCCCTCCCCTCAGCCGCACCAGCCGCTGAGCCCCTCGCAGGCTCCGGCCACGGCGGTGCAGCAGCACGCGTACGCCTCTACTGGTTCATACACCGCTCGAACCCCGCAGGTTCCACGTCGAGCGCGGAGAAAGTCACGACGCCGTCCGGGCCCGCCCGCGAAGGTGGCCGTCCCGGTACTGCTCCTCGCGCTGGCGTGCTTCGCGGTGGGTTTCTGGGCCCTCGCCCAGCTCTGACCCCGGCCGCTCCGGCCCCTCCAGACCCAGCCCCTCCAGACCTTCCAGCCCCTTCAGGCCGACAGGCCGCCCATCACCAGTCCCGCGGCGCCCCGTGCTTCGCGACAGCCCCGCCCGCTTCCGTCGGCGCGGCCGCCCTCGCCCGCCGGCGCGCCACAACGGTCCACACCCCGAGCCCGAGCACCAGCAAGGTCCCCGTACCGATCCCGCCCGCGGCGACCAGCTCCATCGCGAGGTCGTCACCCCCGGAGCCGCTGGAGCTCCCGGAGCCCCCGGCCCCACCGTCCCCCTCGGAACTCCCGGCCCCGCTCGCACCCCCGGCATCCCCAGAGCCCGCGGCACCCCCCGCCGCCCCACTCGCCGCCCCGCTCTCCGCCTCCTGCAACTCCTCCCCCGTCACCTCGAACACACCCCGCGGCTCGGCCACCCCCACGTACGCCGGCCCGTCCTCCGCCGTACCGTCCACCCGCACCCGCAGCGTCAGCCCGAACGGCCCGTCGCCGAACCTCTCGGCGACCGGGGCCCCGAGGTGCACGGCGAGGTAGTACCAGCCCGCGAACCGCATCCCGCTCATCTCGGCGTCGACGGCGAACCTGTTGTCGTACGACACCGGCGGCAGCGGACCCAGGTCGGTGGACTGCTGGCGGCCGACGTACCTGGAGAGCGCGTCGTCCACCAATCCGCGTACGGGGTTGTAGAGGGACATGACGAGCGCGGCAGCCACGATGCCGTCGCCGTCATCGCCGCTCGCGCTGCCCAGTTCGGCGGTGGCATGAACCTGCTGGCCCCAGTCGACGGGCACCTTGTAGTAGAGGGTCTGGCCCGGCCTGATCCCGTCCCCGTCCTCCCAGACTCCCTGCGCCACGGGGCTCGCCGTGGCGAAGCTCGTACCACCCCCGCGGCTCTCGGCGGCGCCGGGCAGGGCCTCGGGCGACGCCGAGTCCCACACGTCGGGAGCGGTCGTCGAGCCGCCCTGCTGCCGGGCGGGCTCGGAGACGTAACCGAGTTCGAGCCCCCACTCGGCCGACTCTCCCGACGCCCCTGACTCACCCGACGCCCCCGAGTTGTCGGGCGAGGACGTGCTCGTACCGACGCGCTCGACGAGGACGTAGTACGTCCCGGCCCCCTGGCACATGTACGGATCGCTGCCGATCTCGCGCGACGCCCAGGCGGTGACGGGGTGCGGGCTACGGGTCGGGCCGAAGCGGGCCGTCTCGGTGGAGCAGCGGTGGGCGTCGGCGTCCTGCACGGACACCCTGACGCCGTCCGAGGAGGCGACCTCCGTTCCCGGCTCGGGCACGGCCGTGGCGGAGACGTACGCGTCGGCGGCTGCGTCGAGGTCGAGACGGAAGTAGACCTTGCCGTCCTCGCCGAGGGAACTGCGATACGTCTGACCGGCCAGCAGGCGTACGGCGCCGAGGGTGCTCGTCGCGCCCTCGACCGTCGTGGCGTCCTCGGCGTAGGCGTACGGACTCGGCGTACCGGCCGCGGCGGCCTGTCCGGTCAGCGTCGTCGCCGTCACGCACAGGATCGCTCCCACGGCTGCCAACGCCCGCCACCAGATCGTGCGCCGCCCCATCACGCGCCCACCCCTCGTCATCGCCTCGGACGCCGCTCATCCTGCCCCGCGGGCCCGCGAGCCACCCGCGCTATCCGAACGAGCGCCCGAAACACCTTCTACAAGGGCCGGAGCAAGGGCCGGAGCAGGGGTCGAAATTTTGCCATCGCAAGCGAAATATTCACGAAGGTAAATCGATCGCCCTCTCCGAACACCCCCCGAACATCCCTGAACACGCCCGAACTCCCCGGACAACTCCAGAACACCGAGCCGCACAGCACAAGACCCCGGCCGCGAGGGCGGCCGGGGTCTGCGTTGAGACTGCTGTCGATACTCACGAACCCGTGGGCACGGAGTCAGTCGCCTCCGTCCACAGATCCTGCTCGGCGCGATCCGCCTGGATCTGGCGGTACACGAGGAGCCCGCCGATGGCGGCCAGTGCGACCAGGAGAAGCTTCTTCACCGCGCGACCTCGTCTTTCCTTGACGTAGGGGACCTCTGGCGCCCGACTATACACACCGACCGATATCGATCGGTGACCTGCGCCGACCCTCAACTCCCGACCACCGCACCACAGTAGAACCGGACGGCAGCGCTCCGATCTCGGGCCGATCAAACACCGCGAACGCGATATTTCAACGCAATCCGTACGCCTTCGGTTACTTTCCGGACCGCCTACCCCCATCCGGGTGGTGTTCATCCGAAGATCGACGCGCCACGGGCGTCGGTCCACCGATTCGCGGCCTCCATACACATCATGAGGAAAGTACGCAAATCGCCCAACCCGAAAGTGAGGGGCCATGCTCCAGAACAAGGTCAAGAACCTGTGGACAGCCGTCGTCACCGCCTTCCTCGCACTGTGCACGGCGCTCGGACTCACCACAACCACGGCAGCCGCCGCGGTACCGCAGGCCGAGACGGCCCGCAACACCGCGCCCGCCGCGGCGACCGTGCCCGCCGTCCCGGCGATGTGCCGGTGGAGCCTCGCCCACGCCCGCGCCCTGCCTCCCACGATGAAGCAGCGCATCCGAGCCGAGGCCCACGGCTCCTCCCCGAGCTGCCGCCACCGCCCGCCCACGGACGACGAGCCCGAGGAACCGTCCCTGGCGTAGCCCCGTAGCCCCGTAGCCTCGTAACCCCCGTACTCCCGGAGTTCCCGCAGCTCCCAGAGTTACCAGAGTTACCAGAGCCCCTCTCCCATGACGCAGGGCGAGTTTGCGTACGACGACGCCACCTGCGGAGCGGCCCCCGACCGAACCGGTCGGGGGCCGCTCCATGACGCATCAAGCCTTCTTCAGGAGTCGTAGTCTGGTTGAGCACAACCCCACACAGACCGGTGAGCACGAATGCCGAAGGCGTACGAAGTGATCGCGGACGACCTCCGCCGGTCCCTCTGTGAGGGCAGGCGCGGGCCGGGTGAACGGCTGCCGGCGCTCCGCGACAACGGGCGGCTCCAGTGGGAGAAGAACCGCGCCCGCGAGCCGTTGCGGAAGCGGGCCGAGACCGGCGCCACGGAGCACGACACGGGCCTTGAGCTCCAGGACCTCGTGTTCTACGCGAGATACCGCGAGATCCAGGCGCCCAAGGACCTCGCGGACGCGTTCGGCGTCCCGGAGGGCACAGCCCTCGTCGAGCGCACCTACCGGACGCGACGCGCCGCCGAGACGGCCCCGTTCAGTCTCGTGACCTCGCGCGTTCCCCGCGACATGATCGCGGGGAACCCCGACCTCCTGGACGACTCCAAAGAGCCCTGGCCCGGAGGCACCCAGAGCCAGCTCTACACCGTGGGCATCGAGCTGGGCCGCGTCGAGGAGCGGTTCACCGCCCGTCCGCCGACTCCCGAGGAGGCGGAGGAGTTGGAGCTGCCGTCCGGGACGCCGGTGATCCTGCTCCGCAAGACGTCGTACGACATCGACGGCCGCGTGGTGGACATCTCCGACGTCACGCTGCCCGGCGACCGTACGGAGCTGCTCTTCACCACCTTCCTGGAAAGGTGGTGAGTGCCGCCTTGAGCCGGCGTGTCATCATCGTCACCGCCGTCCACGCCCCCTCGGCCCCGTTCCTGCCCGATGCCCACAAGTCGCTGTGCGAGCAGGAGCTGCCCGACGGCTGGGAGTGGCACTGGGTGGTCCAGGAGGACGGCCGGACGGACGCCGTCGCCCCGTACGTCCCCGACGACACCCGCGTGACCTTCCGCCAAGGCCGCCCCGACCGCCCCGGCGGCCCCGGCGTCGCCCGCACCCTGGCCCTCGCCCACGCCGACGGCGAGTACGTGAAGGTCCTGGACGCCGACGACCGGCTTGCCCCGGGCGCCCTCGCCCGCGACCTGGCCGCCCTCGAAGGGAACACCGCCATCGGCTGGGCGACCTCGCGTGCCCTGGACCTCATGCCGGACGGCTCCACGGTCGGCTTCCCCGGCGATCCGGAGAACGGACCCATCGAGCGGGGGGCGGTGCTCGACTTCTGGAAGGCGAACGGTTTCCGCACGCAGGTGCACCCGGCGACGCTCTTCGTACGGCGGGACCTGCTGCTCGCCCTCGGCGGGTGGATGGCGCTGCCGGCCTCCGAGGACACCGGCCTGCTGCTCGCGCTCAACTCCGTGAGCCGCGGGTGGTTCTCGCGGGAGGTGGGGCTCCTCTACCGGAAGTGGGACGGGCAGGTGACGGGGCAGGCGTCGCACGTGGATCCCGCCGAGCGGGAGGCGCGGATGGCTGTCGTGGAGGCCAGGGCGCGGGCGCTGGCGCACTTCCGGTGGCACTGTCCCGCCGCCGGCCGGTGAGTCGACGCCGCTGACGTCCCCAAGGCTGATCATCGATGCGTGGCGGACGACGAAGGGAGCAGGTCACGGGAGCGTCTCCGCGTCCACCCGGGAGAAGATCAGGTCGCTCTCGACGACGACCGGCCCCCGCAGGCGCACCGGCACTCCGGGCGCTCCGCTCAACGCCGCCGGATAGCTCTCGGGGGCGTAGTCATTGGCCAGCCGATAGACGTGAAAGCCGACGTCGGTCATCGTCCTCAGCAAGTCCTGGGCACGGTCACCGAGCCGAGCCATGCGTTCGGGGGTCACCTCGACGGTGATCTCCGCGTCGGGCCGTAGCCGGTCGAGCACGGGCGCGAGTCCGCGTACGACGCTCCCCTCGGCGCCCTCCACATCGATCTTGATCACGCGGGCGGTCGCGATCTCCGCCGGATCGAGCAACTCCGGCAACGGGAAGGCCTCGATCTCGAACATGGATTCGGCCGGACCGTCGTACGGGACGATGCTGTTCGCGCCCATGTTGCGCGAGCTGGCCAGCACGAACGTCAAGATCCCGCGACGGTCCGACACGGCCGCGTTGACCGCCCGGATGTTCCCGCAGCCGTTGAGCCGTGCCTGCTGCACCAGGCGGCGATGGAGCACGGGGGAGGCCTCGATCGCCGCGACCCGGCCCTTGTCGCCGACGAGCTGGGCGGCGAGGACGCTGAAGACGCCCACGTTGGCACCGACGTCGACGAAGCCGTCCCCCGGCCTCAGCCGACGCTGGAGCCAGCTCGTCATGTGCGGCTCCCACACCCCGAAGAGGTACAGGTACCGCTGGATCAGGTCCCGGGTGTCGACCGCGAACCGGGCACCCGAGCGGGTCTCGACGACCCTACGGCGAGGGTGCTCCCGTAAATGGGAGTTCAGGCAGCGCACGGCCGGCGGCCCCTTGCCGAACGAGCCCGGAGCGTCCCGCACGTACCGGCGCCCGAGCGTGACCAGGGCCTCCGATACGAGACCGCTCATCCGACCGCCCGCTCGGAAATCATGATCGCCTGCGACGGACACCCCTCCACCGCTTCCCGGACCTGTGGATCCTCGCCGGTGTCCTCACGGCCCGGGATGACGGCGCCGTATCCGTCGACCACCGTGAAGACGGACGGAACCCTGTAGACGCAATCCCCGGAGCCGTAGCAGCGGCTGGGGTCAACGGAGACCTTCATGTCCACTCCCGTCGCAAGCGAGCCATCGCCCTCGGCACCCGTCGAAAGGCCGGTCCGAACCAACCCCGAGACCGGAGACCGGGGACCTACGTGACTTGGCTGCCCGCCGGGCGGCTCCCTGAACCGGCCGGGCAACCGCCCGCCGCCCTCCTACTCGCCGCGCACACCTCCCCGTCGCCCTCCTGCCGGTCGCCCTCCTACCGGTCGAACGACAGGTCCAGCATTCGAATGGCGTTGCCCCGCAAGATCTTGTACGTCACGTCCTCGGACAGACCCGCCACATGCTCCGCCGCCACCCTCTTCGTCTCCGGCCATGTCGAGTCGACGTGCGGGTAGTCCGTCTCGAAGGTCGCGTTGTTCACGCCCACGGTCTCGATCGCCTCGATGCCGTGCTTGTCGCGGAAGAAGCAGCAGAAGATCTGCCGGTAGTAGTACGTCGAGGGCGGCTCCGGGATCAGGTCCCGGACCCCGCCCCACGCCCGGTGCTCCTCCCAGACGTCGTCGGCCCGCTCCAGGGCGTACGGAATCCAGCCCATCTGTCCCTCGCTGTAGGCGAGCTTCAGGCGCGGGAACTTCACCAGGACCCCGGAGAAGAGGAAGTCCATCATCGAGGCCATCGCGTTGTTGAAGCTCAGCGAGGCCTGGACGGCGGGCGGCGCGTCCGGCGAAGCCGCCGGCATCTGTGACGACGAGCCGATGTGCATGTTGACCACGGTCCCGGTCTCCTCGCAGGCCGCGAAGAACGGGTCCCAGTAGCCGGAGTGGATCGACGGCAGCCCCAGGTACGTCGGGATCTCGCTGAAGGTCACCGCCCGTACGCCGCGGGCCGCGTTGCGCCGGATCTCCGCCACGGCCAGCTCGACGTCCCACAGCGGGATCAGGCACAGCGGGATCAGCCGGCCCGCGCTGTCGCCGCACCACTCCTCGACCATCCAGTCGTTGTAGGCCCGCACGCACGCGAGCGCGACCTCCTTGTCCTTGGCCTCCGCGAAGGTCTGCCCGCAGAACCGCGGGAACGTCGGGAAGCAGAGCGAGGCCTCGACATGGTTGAGGTCCATGTCCTCCAGCCGGGCCTTCGGATCCCAGCAGCCACGCCGCATCTGTTCGCGCGTGATCCCGTCGAGGGTCATCTCGTCCCGCGAGAAGCCGACGGCCGCGATGATGCGCTTGTACGGGAAGATCTCGCCTTCGTACTCCCACCAGTCGGTGACCTGGCCCTCCGGGTCCGTCGTGAACCGGTACTTCCCGCCGATGTACTGGAGGTCGCCGATACCGGCGGTGAAGGGCTTCGGCCCCTTGTCCCGGTACTTGGCCGGGAGCCACGTCTCGAAGAGGTGCGCGGGCTCGATCACATGATCGTCCACGCTGATGACCCTGGGGAGATCCTTGGTGCCGCTGCTCTCGCTGCTGATCACGCCCTACCCCCTGCCGGCTGAAGGCACTCGAGTGAAACCTGACGGATCGTCAGATCGAGAATATGGAGCCGACGCGAAGACAGCAAGGGCCACACCTGCCGACTACCGCGCGTTTGCCGGTGGACAGGTTCCAGTGATGTCAGGCGGGTGATGTCAGTTGTTGTCAGTCAGGTGATGTCGGTCAGGTGATGTCGGCCGGGTGATGTCGGCCGGGAGCACATGCCGCGCACACCACGGCGTTCGGCACCGGTCCCTCCCCTCGTGGGGACCGGTACCGAACGGTGGAGGCGGCGTCCGTCCGCGCCGCGGAAAGGCGGACGGACGCGTGGTCAAGGTGGGTCAAGGTGATGGCGGCCGGGACGGGACCCGGACCCACGGATGTCTCAAGCCCACGTGGCGGGAAGCCCCGCGGCGAGACTGTCGCCACCGTCTCGACCGTCTCGTAACTCCGGCGGAAGCTGACCGAGAACATGCGGCGTCATGAGCTGTCTCTCCGACTCTCCGAGCGCTGAGCTGCTGGCTTGTCCGGACGACGCGCGACGGGGTCGCTACGGGGTCGTGATCCTGCCAGCTGTGGCCCCCGGCGAGGAGATTCCTGTCCCGAGCCAAGGGCTTAACCGCAGGTCAGCCATATAGAGTGAGTTTTCCGGTCCGGATGTCCAGGTGCGGGGGAAGTAAGGAGTGGAGGCCTTGAGTTCCGACTCAGGGGCACGCACAGCCTTCGCGGAACGCCTCGCGCTGCTCTACAGGGAGGCCGGCAACCCTCCGCTCAAGAGCGTGTCCGAGGCAGTCGTCCGGCTTCAGCGCGTCGACGATCGAGGGCGTCCCGTGCGGGTGTCCGCTCAGCGGATCAGCGACTGGCGACGGGCCAAGAACGTGCCTGCCCAGTTCGCCGCCCTCGCGGCGGTGCTCCACGTCCTGATCCCCCAGGCACGGCGCGCGCAGCCCACGCCCGTCTCCACGGGCCTGTACGACCTGGGGCAGTGGCAGCGCCTGTGGGAGCACGCGGTGGCCGACCCGGTCGGCGACCGCTCCGCGATATCCACGGCCACCGCGGAAGGGTCGGGAGGCGCGGACGGTACGGGCGGTGCGGACGGTACGGACGGCATCGCTGAAGGGGAGCAACGGGCCTCGGCCGAGGGCCCGGCCATCCCCGGTGGTGTGTGCCCGTACCGGGGGCTGGCCTCGTACCGTCAGCAGGACGCCCGCTGGTTCTTCGGCCGCGAGCGGAGCACGGACGCCCTTCTTGCCCAGCTCCGCGCGGCGGAGAAGACAGGCGGCCTGGTCATGCTCGTGGGCGCCTCGGGGGCGGGAAAGTCCTCCTTGCTGAACGCCGGCCTGGTGCCCGCGTTGCGGAACGGCGCGCTGGGCGAGGAGAACAGCCCGGCGGGGGAGGTGCTGCAACTCGTACCGGGAGCCGATCCCCTCGCGGAGCTGACCCGCCGGATCCCCGAGCTCGTACCCGTCGTATCCGCGACGGGGGAACCCTCGACGCGGGAGCCCCAGGCGAAGGAATCCGCGGCAAGGGAACACGCGGCGAAGGAATCCCCAGCGCCTGCGTCGCAGGACCCCCCGGCGAAGAAGCCCGAACCCGGTACCGCACACTTCGCCCACGCCGTCCGGGAAGCCGTCACGGCGTGGGCGCACCGCGAAGCATCCCGCGAGACACCCGGCGAAACGCCCCACGAAGCATCCCGCGAGACACCCTCCCCCACCCGCCCGGTCCTCATCGTGGACCAGTTCGAGGAGGCGTTCACCCTCTGCTCCGACGAGGCGGACAGGCGCACGTTCGTCCAGATCCTCCACGCCGCCTGCTCACCCGCCAACCCGGATGCCCTCGGCGCCCCCGGTGAACGGGCCCCCGTCCTCGTCGTCCTCGGCATCCGCGCCGACTTCTACGAGCAGTGCCTGGGGTATCCCGAACTGTCCGACGCCCTGCAGCACCGGCACATGGTGCTCGGGCCGCTGACCACGGCGGAGCTGCGCGAAGCGGTGACCGGCCCGGCCAGGGCCGTGGGTCTGGAGCTCGAACCGGGGCTGGCGGAGCTGATCGTCCGGGAGGTGAGCGCCGACGGCCCGCGCGGGACGCACAACGCGGGGGTGCTGCCGCTCCTCTCCCATGCCCTGCTCGCCACCTGGCAGCGTCGGAAGGCGGGAAGGCTGACGCTGGCCGGTTATCGCGCGGCCGGCGGAATCCAGGGAGCGGTGGCGGCGACCGCCGAGCGGGCCTGGTCGGGCCTCGGCCCGGGGGCGCGTACGGCCGCGAGGCTGCTCCTTCTCCGGCTGGTCCGGCTCGGCGAGGACACCCAGGCCACCCGCAGGCGGGGGACGCGGCGCCAGCTGGCGGCGGAGTCGGCGGATCCCGGCAGGACGGAGGAGTCGCTCGAAGCGTTGGTGCGCGCCCGCTTGGTGACACTCGACGCGGAGACCGTGGAGATCACCCATGAGGCGCTGCTCCACGCCTGGCCACGCCTGCGCGGCTGGATCGACGAGGACAGGACCGGCAACCTGCTGCGGCAGCGGCTGGAGGAGGACGGCAGGGCCTGGGAGGGCTCGAACCGCGACTCGTCGCTGCTCTACCGCGGCTCACGCCTGGAACAGGCCCACACCTGGGCGAAGTCCGCCGGTGACACCCTTCTGACCCGGAGCGCCGTGGAATTCCTCACCGCTTCGGTCCGGCTGCGCAGGCGTACGGTCTGGATCAGCCGTGGTGCGGTGTCGGCCCTGGTCGTCCTGGCGATGCTCGCCGTCGGTTCCGCGGTGGTCGCGTGGCAGCAGCGGAACGACGCGGTGTTCGAGCAGGTGGTCGCCGAGGCCGATCGCTTCCAGTACACGAATCCGTCGTTGTCCGCTCAGCTCGACCTGGTGGCACACCGCCTGCGCCCGGACGACGAGGGCGCGAACAACCGGCTGATCTCGATCGTGAACGCGCCCCTGGCCACGCCGCTCCTCGGCCACACCGGCGCCGTCTACCTCACCACGTTCAGCCCGGACGGCCGGATTCTGGCCACCGCCAGCTACGACCGCACCGTCCGCCTGTGGGACGTGGCGGACCCGACCCGCCCCGAGCCCCTGGGCGAACCCCTCACCGGCCACACGAGCTGGGTGAGCAGCGCCGTCTTCAGCCCGGACGGACGCACCCTCGCCAGCACCGGGGACGACGGCACGATCCGCCTGTGGGACATACGGGACCCGAGCCGCCCGCGCCCGCTCGGAGCACCGTTGACCGGTCCCGAGGGCACGATCTACCTGCTTGCCTTCAGCCCGGACGGACGCACGCTGGCCGCCGCCCGCGAGGATCGCACCGTCGGCCTGTGGGACATGAGCGACCCGGGCGAACCGAAGGCGCTCGATGCCCTGACCGGCCACACCGCCGCCGTACGGAGCGTGGCGTTCAGCCCCGACGGACGGACACTGGCGGCCGGTGGCGACGACGAGACGATCAGGCTGTGGGACATGGCCGACCCGCGTGATCCGACGCCCATCGACACGGTGCTGACCGGCCACCGGGCCCTGGTGCACTCCGTGGCCTTCAGCCCCGACGGCCGCACCCTCGCCAGCGGCAGTTCGGACGACACCGTCCAGCTCTGGGACGTGGCCGACCCGCGTCACCCGGCATCACTCGGCGCGCCCCTCACCGGCCACACCGGCCCCGTCTGGTCCGTGGCCTTCAGCCCCGACGGAACCATGCTCGCCGCCGGCAGCGCGGACAGCACGGCCAGCCTGTGGAATGTCACCAACCCGATGTACCCCTCACGGGTCGGCGAGCCTCTCGCGGGCAGCAGCGGCGAGATGTACGCCATCGGCTTCAGCCCCGACGGCCGCACCCTCGCCACCGGGACCGGCGACGCCAGGGTCCGCCTGTGGTCGATACCGACGTCGGACATGACCGGCCGCAGGGGAGCGTTCCACCCGGACGGCCGGGTACTCGCCACGGCCTCGCGCGACGGCAGGGTCCGGCTGTGGAACGTACGGACACCCGACCGGCCCGTGTCGCTGGGCGAACCGTTCACCCCCGCGGATGGCGGCCTGCGCACGCTGGCGTTCTCCCCCGACGGCCGCACCCTCGCGGTACTGCTGGGAAACCGCGCGGTGCAGTTGTGGAACGTCACCGACCCGGCCCGGCCCGTCGCCCACGGCCCGCCCGTCGAGCTGCGGAGCCGGTTCGCGGGCCCCGACGCACTGGCCTTCGGCCCGGACGGACGCACACTGGCAACGGCCCACGACGACCGCACCGTACAGCTGTGGGACATCAGCGACCCGTCCCGCCTGCTTCCCCTGGGCGCCCCGCTCACCGGCCACACGGGCTACGTCAACTCCCTCGTCTTCAGCCCCGCCGGCCACACGCTCGCCAGCGGCAGCGCCGACGGCACGGTCCGCCTCTGGAACGTGACCGACCCCCGCCGCGTGACACCGCTCGGCACCCTCAAGGGGCACGTGGGGCCCGTCAACGCGCTCGCCTACAGCCCCGACGGCAAGACCCTGGCCAGCGGCAGCGACGACCGCACCGTCCGCCTGTGGGAGGCCACCGACTCGCCCGGCACACCCCGGCCGGGCTCCACCCTCACCGGTCACACCGAAGCGGTCGTCTCGCTGACGTTCAACCAGGACGGCCGCACCCTCGCCAGCGGCGGCAACGACGACACGGTCCGCCTCTGGAAGGTCACCGCCCCGTCCGAGGCCTCGCCCATCGGCCAGTCCGTGAGCCCCAACGCGAAAACCGGCAACTTCCTGCTGTTCAGCCCCAACAGCCACATGCTCGGGATCTCCAGCGGCACCGACACCGTCCGCCTGTGGAACCTGGGCGTCGACGCGGCAGTCCGTCACATCTGCTCGACGACCCGGGGCGTCCTGACACCGGAAAAATGGCACGAGTACCTGCCCCGTCTCTCGTACGACCCCCCGTGCGAGCAGTGACGGAGCCAACCGCGTCACGTGATCCCGATCACAAGTCGCACTAGTGGCTGAGCAGTCCACTCCCACCACGCGAGCAGGCTTGTTACTGTTGGCCACAAGCCCGATCGCTGGTGCATCCCCCGTCGCCAGCGATCGGGCGTTTCCATGCCCGGCCATGCCCGGCCATGCCCGGCCGTCGGCCGCAGATGTCGCCGTAGACGCCGTGGAAGCCGTAGACGTCGAAAACCCCCAACCATGACTGGCTGGGGGTCTTTTCGCTGGTGGGGCTAACAGGATTTGAACCTGTGGCCTCATCCTTATCAGGGATGCGCTCTAACCAACTGAGCTATAGCCCCGCCGCGCTCTGCGGGATGCGTCCCGCGCGCTGACCTCTGAAGATTAGCGCACGACGCGGTCAGTCCCAAAATCGATTGGGGCCGGGGCCCCTCGTCCTGGTGAAGCGCCCTGGTGAGGCGCCGTTACTCGTCCTCCGCCAGCGTCAGTTCCACGCCGCCGACGAAGCCGGCGGAGAGGTTGTAGATGAAGGCGCCGAGGGTGGCGAGGGCGGTGGCGAGGACGACGTCGATGACGGCGATGACCGAGGTGAAGATCAGGACGTTGGGGAGGGACAGGAACGACTGGAGGTCGAAGCCGTTCGACTCGTTCGAGCCGGTCGCCTCGGAGATCGTGCCGCCGACCGTGGAGAAGACTCCCATCGAGTCCATGACCATCCACAGCACCGCGGCCGCGACGATCGTGCAGACGCCGAGGGCGATGGAGAGCAGGAAGCTGACCTTCATCACCGACCACGGGTCGGCCTTGGCCACGCGCAGGCGTGCCTTGCGCGTACGGGGGATCGTCCGCGCGCCCGTGCGCGGCCGCCGTACCGCCGCTCCCGCGGGCTCCGGGGCCGCCGGGTAGGCCTGCGGCGGGTGGTACGGCCCGCCCGGCTGCTGCGACTGACGCTCGCCCGGCAGCGGGGAGCCGGCCGACGGCGGGGCCGCGCCCGGGGCGCCGGGAGCGGCCGGGCCCGCTCCAGCCATGTACTGCTGGCTCTGCGGACCTCGGGTGTCCGTCACAGTTCCCCCCTGGGATCCATGAGTGTCGTGCGAGGGCGAGTCTTTCGCACCTGGCTTGATCGCCTGCAGGTTGGTCGTGTGCGAGTCGGTCATCCGCGCGGCGGAGCCATGACCGCCGCCGTCCGTTCCCGTACCGGTCGAACCGCCGGCCGAAGTACCGGACGATCCGGCGCCCGTGGCTCCGCTCACGATGACTCTCTCCTCGCGCTACTCTGCCGAGGACGGCTCGCCCTCGTCCGTGCCTGTGGTCGCGACAGCCTCGGCGGCCTCGTCCACGGCGTCCCCGCCGTCGACTTCCTCCGCCTCGCGTCCCGCCTCGGCGTTGCGTGCGATGCCCACTACGGCATCGCGCTTGCCCAGGTTGATCAGTTGGACGCCCATGGTGTCACGGCCCGTCTCCCTGATCTCATTGACCCGCGTACGAATCACACCGCCCCCGAGCGTGATGGCGAGGATCTCGTCGGTCTCCTCGACCACCAGCGCGCCCACGAGCGAACCGCGGTCCTCGACGATCTTGGCGGCCTTGATGCCGAGGCCGCCGCGACCCTGGACGCGGTACTCGTCGACGGCGGTCCGCTTCGCGTACCCGCCATCGGTGGCAGTGAACACGAACGTACCGGTTCGAACAACATTCATCGAGAGCAGCTCGTCCCCCTCGCGGAAACTCATGCCCTTGACGCCCGAGGTGGCACGGCCCATGGGGCGCAACGCGTCGTCGGTAGCCGTGAACCTGATCGATTGCGCCTTCTTGCTGATCAGAAGGATGTCGTCTTCCGCCGAAACAAGTTCCGCTCCGATCAGCTCGTCGTCGGAACCGTCGTCTTTTTCGCGGAGGTTGATCGCGATCACACCGCCGGAACGCGGCGAATCGTAATCCTTCAGTGGCGTCTTCTTCACCAGACCGCCCTTCGTGGCCAGCACCAGGTACGGCACCGCCTCGTAGTCGCGGATCGCGAGGATCTCGGCGATCGCCTCGTCCGGCTGGAAGGCGAGCAGGTTCGCGACGTGCTGTCCACGCGCGTCACGTCCGGCGTCGGGAAGCTCGTACGCCTTCGCCCGGTACACACGGCCCTTGTTGGTGAAGAACAGCAGCCAGTGGTGCGTGGTCGACACGAAGAAGTGGTCGACGATGTCGTCTTCCTTGAGCTTCGTACCGCGTACGCCCTTGCCGCCGCGCTTCTGGGCACGGTAGTCGTCGGCCTTGGTGCGCTTGACGTAACCGCCGCGTGTGACGGTCACCACGATGTCATCTTCGGCGATCAGGTCCTCGATGGACATGTCGCCGTCGTACGGCACCAGCTTGGTCTGGCGGTCGTCGCCGTACTTCTCGACGATCGCGGCGAGCTCCTCGCTGACGATGCCGCGCTGGCGGACCGGCGAGGCGAGGATCTCGTTGTACTCGGTGATCTTCGCCTGGAGCTCGGCGTGCTCCTGGAGGATCTTCTGGCGCTCCAGGGCGGCCAGACGGCGCAGCTGCATCTCCAGGATGGCGTTGGCCTGGATCTCGTCGATCTCCAGGAGCCCCATCAGGCCCGTGCGCGCGATCTCGACGGTGTCGCTGCGCCGGATCAGCGCGATGACCTCGTCGATGGCGTCCAGGGCCTTCAGGAGGCCACGCAGGATGTGCGCCCGCTCCTCGGCCTTGCGCAGCCGGAACTTCGTACGGCGGACGATGACCTCGATCTGGTGCGTCACCCAGTGGCGGATGAACGCGTCCAGGGAGAGCGTGCGCGGCACGCCGTCGACCAGCGCCAGCATGTTGGCGCCGAAGTTCGTCTGCAGGTCCGTGTGCTTGTAGAGGTTGTTCAGTACGACCTTGGCGACCGCGTCCCGCTTCAGGACGATGACCAGCCGCTGGCCCGTACGAGAGCTCGTCTCGTCCCGTACGTCGGCGATCCCGCCGATCTTGCCGTCCTTCACCAGGTCGGCGATCTTCTGCGCGAGGTTGTCGGGGTTGACCTGGTACGGCAGCTCCGTGACCACCAGGCACTGGCGGTTCTGGATCTCCTCGACCTCGACGACCGCGCGCATGGTGATCGAGCCGCGCCCGGTGCGGTACGCCTCCTCGATGCCCTTGCGGCCCACCACCAGGGCACCGGTCGGGAAATCGGGGCCCTTGATGCGCTCGATCAGGGCGTCCAGGAGCTCCTCGTGCGAGGCCTCCGGGTTCTCCAGGTACCACTGGGCGCCGGACGCGACCTCGCGCAGGTTGTGCGGCGGGATGTTGGTCGCCATGCCGACCGCGATGCCCGCCGAGCCGTTGATCAGCAGGTTCGGGAAGCGGGCGGGCAGAACGGTCGGCTCCTGGGAGCGGCCGTCGTAGTTGTCCGTGAAGTCGACGGTCTCCTCGTCGATGTCGCGGACCATCTCCATCGACAGCGGCGCCATCTTGCACTCGGTATAGCGCATGGCGGCCGCGGGGTCGTTGCCCGGAGAGCCGAAGTTGCCGTTGGAGTCCACCAGCGGCATCCGCATCGACCACGGCTGCGCGAGTCGGACCAGCGCGTCGTAGATCGAGGAGTCGCCGTGCGGGTGGTAGTTGCCCATGACGTCGCCGACGACGCGGGCGCACTTGTAGAAGCCCTTCTCGGGCCGGTAGCCGCCGTCGTACATGGCGTACAGCACACGGCGGTGGACGGGCTTGAGACCGTCCCGTACGTCGGGCAGCGCGCGGGACACGATGACGGACATCGCGTAGTCGAGGTAGGAGCGCTGCATCTCGGTTTCGAGCCCGACGGGCTCGACACGGAGCGCCAGGCCCTCGTCCACCGGGACGGGGACGGCCGGCACAGGGACGGCTGGAATGTTCTCGTCGGTCATTGCTGGTGAAGGTCCTTCCTGGTTCGGTCAGCTGAGACCGACTCAGATGTCGAGGAAGCGGACGTCCTTGGCGTTGCGCTGGATGAACTGGCGGCGCGCCTCGACGTCCTCGCCCATGAGCACCGAGAACAGGTCGTCGGCCTGGGCGGCGTCGTCGAGCGTGACCTGGCCGAGGACGCGGTGCTCCTGGTCCATGGTCGTGATGCGCAGTTCCTCGGCGTTCATCTCGCCGAGACCCTTGAAGCGCTGGACCGAGTCCTCGCGGATGCGCTTGCCGTTCTGGCGGCCCAGCTCGATCAGCGCGTCGCGCTCGCGGTCGGAGTACGCGTACTCGAAGTCGTCCCGGCCCCACTTGATCTTGTAGAGCGGGGGACGCGACAGGAACACGTGCCCGGCCTCGACCAGCGGCCGCATGAAGCGGAACAGGAAGGTCAGCAGCAGGGTGTTGATGTGCTGGCCGTCGACGTCGGCGTCCGCCATCAGGATGATCTTGTGGTAGCGGAGCCTGGCGATGTCGAAGTCCTCGTGCACGCCCGTGCCGAAGGCGGAGATCAGCGCCTGGATCTCCTGGTTCTGCAGGATCTTGTCGATCCGTGCCTTCTCGACGTTGAGGATCTTGCCCCGGATCGGGAGGATCGCCTGGTACTCCGGGTTGCGGCCGGACTTGGCCGAGCCGCCGGCGGAGTCACCCTCGACGATGAAGATCTCGCACTTGATGGGGTCGTTCGACTGGCAGTCGCTCAGCTTGCCCGGCAGGGACGCCGTCTCCAGGAGGCCCTTGCGGCGGGTCAGGTCGCGCGCCTTGCGGGCCGCCACGCGCGCGGTGGCCGCCTGGATCGACTTGCGGATGATGTCCGCGGCCTCGTTCGGGTTGCGGTCCAGCCAGTCGGTGAGGTGCTCGTGGACGGCCTTCTGGACGAAGGTCTTCGCCTCGGTGTTGCCCAGCTTGGTCTTGGTCTGGCCCTCGAACTGGGGCTCACTGAGCTTGACCGAGATGATCGCCGTCAGACCCTCGCGGATGTCGTCACCGGTGAGGTTGTCGTCCTTCTCCCGCAGCAGCTTCTTGTCGCGCGCGTAGCGGTTGATCAGGCTGGTCAGCGCGGCCCGGAAGCCCTCCTCGTGCGTACCGCCCTCGTGGGTGTGGATGATGTTGGCGAACGAGTACACGCCCTCGCTGTAACCGCTGTTCCACTGCATCGCGACCTCGAGGGAGAGCTTCCGCTCCTTGTCCTCGGCCTCGAGAGAGATCACGGTCGGGTGGACCACGTCTCCCTTACGGGAGTTGAGGTACTTGACGAAGTCAATGATGCCGCCCTCGTAGAAGTACGTGACGGTCTTGACCTCGGGGGACTCGTCCGCGCCCGCCTCGTCCGCCCCGGCGGTGGCCTTGGCCGACTCGCGCTCGTCGGTGAGTTTGATCGTCAAACCCTTGTTGAGGAACGCCATCTCCTGGAAGCGCCGCGAGAGCGTTTCGAAGGAGTAATCGGTGGACTCGAAGATGTCCGGGTCGGCCCAGAAGGTGACCGTCGTACCGGAGTCCTCGACCGCCTCGTGCTTGGCGAGCGGGGCCGTCGGGACGCCCATCTTGTAGTCCTGGGTCCACCGGTAGCCGTCGCGCTTGATGTCGACCGAGACCTTCGACGACAGCGCGTTCACGACGGACACACCGACACCGTGCAGACCGCCGGACACGGCGTACCCGCCACCGCCGAACTTGCCGCCCGCGTGCAGCACGGTCAGCACGACCTCGACGGCCGGCTTCTTCTCGACCGGGTGCATGTCCACCGGGATGCCCCGGCCGTTGTCGACGACCCGTACACCGCCGTCGGCGAGGATCGTGACGTCGATCGTGTCCGCGTGGCCGGCCAGCGCCTCGTCGACCGAGTTGTCGACGACCTCCTGCACCAGGTGGTGCAGGCCTCGCTCACCGGTGGAACCGATGTACATACCGGGTCGCTTGCGGACCGCGTCCAGCCCTTCGAGGACGGTGATCGCACTGGCGTCGTACGAGGCCTTGACCTCGCCGTTCTCGCCGGCGGCAGTGGACGGGATGTTCTCGTTGGGGTTGCCGGAATCGGCCACGAAGCGCCCTTTCTGGCACAGCACAAGCCAGGCTCGCGGCGGATGACCGGAGCGGCTGCGGCATGTTGCGTTGGTAAGCCTTGGTCAGCGTTGCTCGGTGTGTGTCCCACAAGTGGGGCGGGATTGGCTTCCAGTCTACCGGTAGCGCCGACAGTGATGGGGGTTTGCCGGGACCTGAGTCCTCATGTGCCGCCCTGAACCGGTGTCGGCCGACTCCCCATATGCGGAACGGGGCTCCAAGAGGCTCACGGAGGCACTCAGCGCTTCCGGGTGTCAACCCTTCGCTACTCCCGAGTCAGGTCGGCGTTCGCAACCGTGTGCGCTTCTGTGCGGGAACCGACACTGTGACTCCGGTCACCCGTAGGTGTCCCCGGGCCCCGAGCTCCCCGGGGCACGCAGGGGACCGAAGCGGCGGGCGGGGCCACCGGGGCCGAGCACCTTGAGCACGCGCACCCGGCCGTGACCGAGGTCCTCGTTCAGCCGGGCGACCACCTGCGGGGCGAGCAGGCGCAGGTTCGTCGCCCATACCGTGGAGTCGCAGCGCACGACCAGCACGCGCTCGTCCTCGTCGTACCTCTCCGGCACGCAGTGCTTGGCCACGTCCTCACCGACGATCTGCGGCCAGCGCCCCATGACACCGCCCACCGCCGCCGGGGCCTCCCAGCCGCGCTCCGTGATCAGGCGGTTGATGGCGGCGCCGAGGGCCATCGGGTCGCGCCCGTCGACGCCCGCGCCGGAGCGCAGACCGCCTCCGCGCCGCGCCTGCTTCTTCTGCTGTACCGCGTCCCCACGCGCGCGTGCCGCTTCCCTCGCCGCACGCAACGCCACGCGCGCGAGGTCGACGCCGGAGGGCTCGGGGGTCTTGGGTACCCCGGGAGTCCTGGGCGCCTCGGGGCGTTCTCCGGGCTCGCTCATACGCGCTCCACCGCCCCGTCCGCCACGGTGTACCGCGTCCCCGTCAGCACGCCCGGTACGTCGTCGTCGACCGCGGCGGTCACCAGGACCTGCTCCCCGGGGGCGACGAGTTCCGCGAGCCGCTCCCTTCTGCGGGTGTCCAGCTCGGCGAAGACGTCGTCGAGGACGAGCACCGGTTCGTTGCCCTCGGCCCGCAGCAGGTCGTACGAGGCCAGGCGCAGCGCCAGGGCGTACGACCAGGACTCGCCGTGGGACGCGTACCCCTTGGCGGGCAGCTGACCGAGTTTGAGGACCACATCGTCCCGATGGGGTCCTACGAGGGTGACGCCCCGCTCGATCTCCTGCTTGCGGACCTCGGCGAGCGCGGCCATCAGCTGGTCGTGGAGGGCTTCACGCGTGTGTGCCTCTCCGGGGGCGGACGACTTGTACTCCAGGGCGACCGGACCGCCGCCGGGCGCCAGCTGCTCGTACGCCTTGTCGGCGAGCGGCTGGACCGCGGCGACCAGGTCGAGGCGCTGGGCGAGCAGTTCGGCACCCACGCGCGCGAGGTGCTGGTCCCAGACGTCCAGGGTGGAGAGGTCCATGGCCCGGCCGCCGTGCCGCCGGGCCAGCGCGGCCGTCTTCAGCAGGGTGTTGCGCTGCTTGAGGACCCGCTCGTAGTCGGAACGGACACCCGCCATGCGCGGCGAGCGGGCGGTGACCAGCTCGTCGAGGAACCGGCGCCGCTCGCCGGGGTCGCCCTTGACCAGGGCGAGGTCCTCGGGCGCGAACAGCACCGTCCGTACGATGCCGAGCACATCACGGGGCCTGACCTGCGAGGACCTGTTGATGCGGGCCCGGTTGGCCTTGCCGGGGTTCAGCTCCAGCTCGACCAGCTGCTGCCGGTCGCCCTGCCTGACCTGGGCCCGGATGATCGCGCGGTCGGCGCCCATGCGGACCAGGGGCGCGTCCGAGGCGACCCGGTGGCTGGCGAGGGTGGCGAGGTAGCCGACCGCCTCGACCAGGTTCGTCTTGCCCTGCCCGTTGGGGCCCACGAACGCGGTGACGCCGGGGTCGAGCGGGACCTCGACCCCGGCGTACGAGCGGAAGTCGGCCAGCGACAGATGCGTGACGTGCATGGTCGGGTGCCGACCTCCCCCAGGGTTGTGGACCGAACACGCGGCCCTGTGGACTACTTCGTCTCGACCGCGTGGCCGCCGAACTGGTTCCGCAGCGCCGCGATCATCTTCATCTGCGGAGAGTCCTCCTGGCGCGACGCGAACCGCGCGAAGAGGGAGGCCGTGATCGCGGGCAGCGGCACGGCGTTGTCGATGGCCGCCTCCACAGTCCACCGGCCCTCGCCGGAGTCCTGTGCATAACCCTTGAGCCGGTCCAGGTGCTCGTCCTCGTCGAGGGCGTTCACGGCCAGGTCGAGGAGCCAGGAACGGATGACCGTCCCCTCCTGCCAGGAACGGAACACCTCGCGCACGTCCGTGACGGAGTCGACCGCCTCCAGCAGCTCCCAGCCCTCGGCGTACGCCTGCATCATCGCGTACTCGATGCCGTTGTGGACCATCTTCGCGAAGTGGCCCGCGCCGACCTTGCCCGCGTGCACCGCGCCGGAGTCGCCCTCGGGCTTGAGGGCGTCGAAGACCGGCCGCACCTTGGCGACGTTCTCCGCGTCGCCGCCGTACATCAGCGCGTAGCCGTTCTCCAGGCCCCAGACGCCGCCGGAGACCCCGCAGTCGACGAAGCCTATGCCCTTGGCCGCCAGCTCCTCGGCGTGCCTCTCGTCGTCCGTCCAGCGCGAGTTCCCGCCGTCCACGACGACGTCACCGGGCTCCAGGAGCTCGGCCAGCTCGTCGATGGTCGACTGGGTCGGGCCACCGGCCGGAACCATCACCCACACCACACGCGGGCCCTTGAGCCTGCCCACAAGCTCTTCGAGGCTGCGGACATCGGCGAGGTCCGGGTTGCGGTCGTATCCGACGACGGTGTGGCCCGCGCGGCGGATCCGCTCGCGCATGTTGCCGCCCATCTTGCCGAGGCCGACGAGACCGAGCTCCATCAGTTGTTCCTTAGGTTGCGACGTGGCATGAGGGCACTTCGTACCCATGCCTGAGCCTAAACCCGGACGCTTGTGCACACCTGTGGGCACAGCCGCTCAGAAGTACGCCATCACCTGCGGCTTCACCACGCGGGCCCGGCGATCCACCGGGCCCGGGAGCACTGTGGACAACCGTCAGCCACTGAGCCGCACCGGCATACCGCGATCTTGTGGGGGATAACCCCCACACCCCCAGCCGACAGCTCCGCCAAGGCTGAGCACCCTCGCATCGCTCAACCGCTGAGCCGCACCGGCATGATCAGGTACTTGTACGCCTCGTCCGCCTCCGCGTCCATCGCCGGCTTGCCGCTGAGCAGCGCGGGCTTCGTGGACGTCGTGAAGGAGAGCTGGGCCACCGGGGAGTCGATGGCGCTCAGGCCGTCCAGCAGGAAGGTCGGGTTGAAGGCGATCGAGATGTCGTCGCCCTCCAGCTGGGCGTCGACCCTTTCCACAGCCTGTGCGTCGTCGCTGGAGCCGGCCTCCAGGATGAGCACGCCCTGCTCGAAGCTCAGCCGCACCGGGGTGTTGCGCTCGGCGACCAGGGCCACACGCTTGACGGCCTCCACGAAGGGGGCTGTCTCGATGACGGCGACGCTGTTGAACTCCGTCGGGAACAGCGTGCGGTACTTCGGGAGGTCACCCTCCAGGAGACGGGTCGTCGTACGGCGACCGGCGCCCTCGAAACCGATGAGCCCCTCGCCCGCACCGGAGCCGGACAGCGACAGCGTCACGCTGTCGCCGCTCGTGAGCGCCTTGGCGGTGTCCAGGAGCGTCTTGGCGGGCACCAGGGCGACCGCGGACGCCTCCGGGTTCTCCGGCTTCCACAGGAACTCGCGAACCGCGAAGCGGTAGCGGTCGGTGGACGCCAGCGTGACCGTGTCGCCCTCGATCTCGATGCGTACGCCGGTGAGGACGGGCAGCGTGTCGTCGCGCCCGGCGGCGATGGCCACCTGGGCGGCGGCGGAGGCGAAGACCTCGCCGGGGACGGTGCCGGTCGCCGTCGGCATCTGCGGCAGGGCCGGGTACTCCTCCACAGGCAGGGTGTGGAGTGTGAATCGCGAGGACCCGCAGACCACGGTCGCCCGTACACCGTCTGTGGAGATCTCCACCGGCCGGTTCGGGAGTGCGCGGGAGATGTCGGCGAGGAGGCGGCCGGAAACGAGAACCGTGCCCTCCTCCTCGACCTCCGCCTCCACCGACACACGCGCGGAGACCTCGTAGTCGAAGCTGGACAGGCTCAGCTGACCGTCCTCGGCCTTCAGCAGGAGGCCGGCGAGGACAGGCGCCGGCGGACGGGCCGGGAGGCTGCGCGCCGCCCAGGCCACTGCCTCCGCGAGTACGTCGCGTTCCACCCGGATCTTCACTGTTGCCGCCTCCTGCTGTTGCCGGCGCTTCTCGCCCTGCCTGGCCTTCGTCGTCTGACTTGGTGTCGTGGGCCCTCTGGGAGGGGAAGGACACCGGGGAACAGTCTGACGCACAGCACTGACAGTAGGTGCCCCTCGGGGTCAAGTCGTGACGAGCGGCTGCCCGGCAACCGAGAGCGAGTTGTGCACAGGACCCGCTTCGAAACGAATTCCTCGCTCTCTCTGGTTGGGAGTAGTAGTAGGGCCTGTGGAAACCGTGGATAACTACGTTTTCGCAGCTCAGAGGCGATATTTTGTCCACGGACCCTGTGGGCGGAGGCGGTGGACAACCAGGGGTCTCTGTGGAGAACAGAAAGTTCTGCACACCCCATGCACAGCCTCGGGCCACTTCTCCCCAACTGCGTCCCCAGGTTTACCCACCTTTCCCACAGCCCAACCCGGCACCTTGATGTGACGCCTTTCACTCGACGCGGTGAGAGGGCGCGTTGTGTTGCCGAACAGTGGACAGCCATGTGGAGAAGCCGCGGATCACTGGGGACAACCGACCACAGCCTGTGGGTTGCCGGTGGACAACTCCGTACACAGCCTGTGGATCCTCTCGTTGTCCACAGCCTGTGGAGATCGTTCGTCCACCGATCCACAGGCACATGACCTGCCCCGATGCCCTCTAGACAGCTCCCCCTGTGGACACGATCTGCATAACTCCCCAGTCCCCAGGGTGTGGACACCAGAAAGTCCCCGAATCTGTGGAGAGCGACCGTAACTCGGCACGGAATCGAACACCCGATGACGAGCGGACAACACGCAACACGGCTTCGAAGCACCGAGGAACCCGGCTTCCGTCCCTTGAAGCCGGCTGTCGAGGCTGCGCCCTGGGCCGCAGCAGCTGAGTCTGTGCCCCTGGACCTCAACCGTCGGCTTACGGCCGCGTCCTGAAACGCCGGACGGGCTGAGGGGTGCGAGGCCCACTTCCTGACCTGCCGAGTCGGGTGGTGGGTGGGCATAGGTCCGGGGGTCCAGGGGGCTCCGCCCCCTGGCGGGGTCGAAGGGGCGGAGCCCCCTGGAGGATGGGACGGGTAGGGGCGGCGGGGGCGAAGAACCCCCGCCGCAAGGCACACCCTGTACCTCAGCCGTTCTTGATCCTGTTGGTGAGCTCAGTCACCTGGTTGTAGATGGACCGCCGCTCGGCCATCAGCGCACGGATCTTCCGATCGGCATGCATGACAGTCGTATGGTCCCGGTTACCGAACTGCGCCCCGATCTTGGGCAACGACAGATCGGTCAGCTCACGGCACAGATACATGGCGATCTGCCGAGCCGTCACCAGCGCACGCCCCCGCGAGGTCCCGCACAGATCCTCCACGGTCAGCCCGAAGTAGTCCGCCGTCGCGGCCATGATCGCGGTCGCCGTGATCTCGGGCGCCGCGTTCTCACCGCCCGGGATCAGATCCTTGAGCACGATCTCGGTCAGTCCGAGATCCACCGGCTGCCGATTCAACGACGCGAACGCCGTCACGCGGATCAGCGCGCCCTCCAGCTCCCGGATGTTGCGCGAGATCCGGGAGGCGATGAACTCCAGCACCTCCGGCGGGGCGTTGAGCTGCTCCTGCACCGCCTTCTTCCGCAGAATCGCGATACGCGTCTCCAGTTCGGGCGGCTGGACGTCGGTGGTCAGGCCCCACTCGAAACGGTTCCGCAGTCGGTCCTCCAACGTGACCAACTGCCTCGGCGGCCGGTCGCTGGACAGCACGATCTGCTTGTTGGCGTTGTGGAGCGTGTTGAACGTGTGGAAGAACTCCTCCTGCGTCGACTCCTTGTCCGCCAGGAACTGGATGTCGTCGACGAGCAGGATGTCCATCTCCCGGTACCGCTTGCGGAAGCTGTCGCCCTTGCCGTCGCGGATGGAGTTGATGAACTCGTTGGTGAACTCCTCCGAGCTCACATAGCGCACGCGCGTGCCGGGGTAGAGGCTGCGCGCGTAGTGCCCGATGGCGTGCAGCAGGTGCGTCTTGCCGAGCCCCGACTCCCCATAGATGAAGAGGGGGTTGTACGCCTTCGCCGGCGCCTCGGCGACGGCGACCGCGGCCGCGTGCGCGAAACGGTTGGAGGCACCGATGACGAAGGTGTCGAAGAGGTACTTCGGGTTCAGGCGCGCCGTGGGTTCGCCCGGCCCGGTCGCCGGCGCGGGCTGCGCGGCCAGCGGGCCGGGGGCGCCGCTGGAGGCGGGCAGCGTCGAGCCGACCGGCCCGCCCCGGTGCACATGACCGGAGCCCGCGGAGGGCTCGGGCAGCTCACGACGGTCGGGGCGCTGGTCGTAGTCGCCGCGGCCCTGGTCGTAATCGGCCCGGCCCTGGTCGTAGTCGGCGCGCGAGGAGTCGTACTCCTGTCGCTGCTGCTCGTACGACGGCCGCTCCATCGACTGCGGACGGTAGTCCGAGGAAGGGGAGGCGTACGGGTCGCGCTCGGGGAAGCCGAGGCGTTGCTGCTGCCAGCCGTAGTCGTCCTGCGAGGGCCGAGGCCAGGCACCCGGCTCGGGGCGCTGGTAGTCGGACGGGTAAGCGGGCCGGGCGGTCGGGAGCTGGTCGCTCCGGTCACCGCCGTGCGGGCCCGTGCGCTGTGGCGGCAAGTGGTCGCCTGAGCCGCCGGGGAGGTGTTCGGCGCGGCCGGCGCCGCGGTCGTCGGCGCGGTGGCGGCCGTAGCCCTCGTACGGATCCCGGGGCCGGCTGTCGTATATGCCCCGGCCCTGGCCGTTGTAGCCGCCGCGGCCCCGACCGTCGTACTCGTCGTCCCGGTTCTGTCCCGGGCCGGCGGGGAGCTCGGGCTCCTCGTACCGGGGTTGAGCGGCAGGCACCGGCGGAGAGGAGGGCTCGCCCACCGAGCTGTCGACGGTGATCGCGATGCGGATCGGGCGGCCGCACTCGCGGCTCAGCGTCTCGCTGACGATCGGCGCGAGACGGCCTTCGAGCACGCCCTTGGCGAACTCGTTCGGGACGGCGAGAAGTGCGGTGTCCGCCACCAGCGCGAGGGGCTGACAGCGTCTGATCCAGTGCTCGTCCTTCGCCTCGACACCCTGCCCGCGGCCCTCACCGAGGAGTTGTTCCAGCACTCGTGGCCACACTGCGGCAAGATCGGCAGGTACGTCAGCCACAGGGCACGCTCTCTCACGGGTCCCACGAACGTGTGGTTCTGGGAACTAGTCGGGTTGTACGTCGGGTGGGGCGGTCTGGCCCGAAGCCGGGACGGGTGGGGCGGGAACGAATCTGCTGGGGCAGGTGGAACGAATCGGAGTTCAGCCACGGTAGTCAGGGCGACCGGTGCGGTTCAAGTTGTTGTCCCCAGCCTGTGGATAGTGTCTCCCCGTCGCCCCTGGTTTGACCGGATGGCGTAGCCGCGCGTACCGTAACCAGGTCGAGTTGTCGATGGCTGCTGCCGCCTGCCTCCGATGGGCACAGATCGCGTCAGGTGATCGGAAAGCGGTGCACTCGGGCGTTAATACGAGCTACTCGTGGGCGCACGGTGACAGCCAGGACGGCACCCCGCCACTACCGATTTATTTCTGGAGCCCCCGAGTGAGCAAGCGCACCTTCCAGCCGAACAACCGTCGTCGCGCGAAGACCCACGGCTTCCGGCTGCGTATGCGCACCCGTGCCGGCCGCGCGATTCTCGCGTCCCGCCGCAGCAAGGGTCGCGCCCGTCTGTCCGCCTGATCCCGGTCAGGTCATGACGTCGTGCTGCCCACCGAGAACCGGCTGAGGCGGCGCGAGGACTTCGCGACCGCGGTACGACGAGGGCGCCGGGCCGGACGCCCACTCCTTGTCGTTCACCTACGTAGCGGTGCCACGGACCCGCACGCGCCTGGGGAGAGCGCTCCCCCGACGCGTGCGGGTTTCGTCGTGAGCAAGGCCGTGGGGGGAGCGGTCGTACGCAACAAGGTGAAGCGCAGGCTTCGCCATCTGATGCGTGAGCGAGTGGCCCTGCTGCCCCCCGGTAGCCTGGTAGTCGTACGAGCGCTGCCCGGTGCGGGTGACGTCGACCACGTACAACTGGCCCGAGACCTGGATGCCGCCCTTCAGCGGCTGCTGGGAGGGGGCGTGCGATGAAGTACCCGTTGCTGGCGCTGATCAAGCTGTATCAGTGGACCATCAGCCCGCTGCTCGGGCCGGTGTGCAAGTACTACCCGTCGTGTTCCCACTACGGCTACCAGGCCATCGACCGGCATGGTGCGATCAAGGGAACGGCACTCACCGCCTGGCGCATCCTGCGGTGCAATCCGTGGTCGCTCGGCGGTGTGGACCATGTCCCGCCGCGCAAGCGACCGCGGTGGCACGAAGCGCTGCGCAACGCCTGGCACGCACGCAAGGGCGGGCCCTCCGCCGCCGAACCGGCCACCGGGGACACCACTGCCCCGGGCCCGGCCGCCGAGACCCCGTCCCATGCTCAAGGAGCCTGATTAGTGGACACGATTGCCAGTATTTTCAGCTTCATCACGACACCCGTCTCCTGGGTCATCGTCCAGTTCCACTCGGTGTACGGCGCCATCTTCGGCCCGGACACGGGCTGGGCCTGGGGCCTGTCCATCGTGTCCCTGGTGATCCTGATCCGCATCTGCCTGATCCCGCTCTTCGTGAAGCAGATCAAGGCGACCCGGGCCATGCAGACGCTCCAGCCCGAGATGAAGAAGATCCAGGAGCGCTACAAGAACGACAAGCAGCGTCAGTCCGAAGAGATGATGAAGCTGTACAAGGAGACGGGTACCAACCCGCTGTCCTCGTGCCTTCCCATCCTGGCGCAGTCCCCGTTCTTCTTCGCCCTGTACCACGTGCTCAACAGCATCGCGCAGAACGACACCATCGGCGTGATCAACACCCGGCTGTTGGAGAGTGCGCAGAAGGCGCACATCTTCGGCGCTCCGCTCGCGGCGAAGTTCACGGACAGCTCGTCGAAGGTGGAGGCGCTCGGCTCCTCCATCACCGACGTCCGCGTCATCACCGCGATCATGATCGTCCTGATGTCGGCGTCGCAGTTCTACACGCAGCGCCAGCTGATGACGAAGAACGTCGACACCACGGTGAAGACGCCGTTCATGCAGCAGCAGAAGATGCTGATGTACGTCTTCCCCGTCATGTTCGCCGTCTTCGGCATCAACTTCCCGGTCGGTGTCCTCGTCTACTGGCTGACCACCAACGTGTGGACCATGGGTCAGCAGATGTACGTGATCCACAACAACCCGACCCCGGGCTCCAAGGCCCAGGCCGCGTACCTGGACCGTCTGTACAAGCACGTCACGCACCACGGCAAGACCCGCAGCCGCAGCGAGCGCGCCATCGTCAAGGCCATCGTCGCCAAGGGCCGCGACCGCAACGAGTACGAGCGCAAGTTCGTCAACGGCCTGAACAAGGCGGGCCTCGCGGCCCAGTCCGACGGCAGCGTGGTCAAGAGCGAGGCCTCGGCCGTCGCCACGGTCGAGGACGGTACGCCGACGACCGCCGCTCCCAGGCGCCAGCAGCCCAAGCGGCAGAGCAAGGCGCAGCGCCAGTCGGGTGCTCAGAAGCAGGGCGGTGACTCCGAGCCGAAGACCACCACCTCGCTGAGCAAGTCCGACGAGCCGGAGGACGCCAAGCCCGCCGCCGCCAAGAAAGCGACGCCCAAGCCGGGCTCGGGTTCCGGCGGCCGGAGCAAGGCCCAGTCCGGTCAGCGCAAGGGCCAGCAGCGCCCCAAGTCCCCGTCCAAGAAGTAAGCAAGAAGGAGTCCATCCCGTGACGGAAGGCACCACCTCCGCCGCCTCCGAGGGTGGCGACACCCTGACCCGCCTGGAGCAGGAGGGCGAGATCGCGGCGGACTACCTCGAGGGTCTGCTGGACATCGCCGACCTCGACGGCGACATCGACATGGACGTCGAGGCCGACCGCGCCGCCGTGTCGATCATCAGCGACGCCGGCAGCCGCGATCTGCAGAAGCTCGTCGGCCGGGACGGCGAGGTGCTGGAAGCGCTCCAGGAGCTCACGCGCCTGGCCGTGCACCGGGAGACCGGCGACCGCAGCCGTCTGATGCTGGACATCGCGGGCTACCGGGCCAAGAAGCGTGCGGAACTCTCGGAGCTGGGCGCCAAGGCCGCTGCCGAGGCGAAGAGTTCCGGCGAGCCGGTGAAGCTGAAGCCGATGACGCCCTTCGAGCGCAAGGTGGTGCACGACGCGGTCAAGGCCGCGGGCCTGCGCAGCGAGTCCGAGGGCGAGGAGCCGGAGCGCTTCGTCGTCGTGCTTCCCGCCTGATCCAGTACGTAGTTCCCCCGGCCCCGTCTGTTGCGCAGGCGGGGCCGAACTTTGTCAGCCTGGTAGCCAGCGCGAGTGCGCTTGTGCGGTACGGAAGGACGGTTCCCGTGACAGAGGCAGCGGAGCTCCCCCCCGCTCCCGAGCAGGCCCGGGCGGTTTTCGGCGATCGCTTCGTAGACGTGGTGCGGTACGCGGAACTGCTGGCCGAGGCGGGCGTGCAGCGCGGCCTGATCGGTCCCCGTGAAGTGCCCCGGCTGTGGGAGCGGCACCTGCTGAACTGCGCGGTGCTCTCGGAGGTCGTGCCCGAGGGTGTCACCGTGTGCGATGTGGGTTCCGGCGCCGGGCTCCCGGGCATCCCGCTGGCCCTCGTCCGGGAGGATCTGAAGATCACGCTGCTGGAGCCTCTGTTGCGTCGCACGAACTTCCTCACCGAGGTCGTCGAGCTCTTGGGCCTCGACCATGTGACGGTCGTCCGTGGCCGCGCCGAGGAGGTCATGGGCAAGCTGCCCCCGGTCCACGTCGTGACGGCACGGGCCGTGGCTCCGCTGGACCGGCTGGCCGCCTGGGGCATTCCGCTGCTGCGTCCGTACGGGGAGATGCTCGCGCTGAAGGGCGACACCGCCGAGGAGGAGCTCAAGAGCGCGGCCACCGCTCTGAGCAAGCTCGGTGCCGTGGAGACATCCATCCTGCACGTCGGCGAGGGCGTCGTGGATCCGCTGTCCACCGTGGTGCGGGTCGAGGTCGGGGAGAGCCCCGGCGGCGTCCGTTTCGCGGCCAAGCGCGCCAAGGCGGCACGGACGGGGCGGACGCGTCGCCGTCGCTGAGCTTGCGGGACGGAACAGGGCGGCCTGCCGGGTTGGCAGGGGCTGAGAAGGGGACAGGGGCTCCCGGCTTCGTGGACGGAGTCGGGAGTTTTTCGTCACGTTCGTTGATCCGTCCTGACGACCAGCCGTACTCCACACAAGCTGCCAAACCTACGCATCTCGGAGTGTCGCGCCGGTATGGCCGGGACCGCTAGGCATCGTGTTTCACGTGAAACGTCGCTCACTGCTGCACGGCATCATCAGTCGCGGCCGCGCTGCGGCCAGCCCCCGGGACCGTAAGCCTCCCGCATCACCCGCAGAGGTAACGGAGTTGTCCACAGAGGTGGATTTCTCCACAGAAGACCAGGCCTCACTGGTTCACGACCCCGAAGACATGGGAGGCTCTGTTCATTGCGAGCCTGAAGTCGAGGAGAGTGAATCCTTGCGGTCCGACGCCAACATCGCGGGACCGATGACCGATCCGGTCCCCGGTCCCCGTACCGAGTCGATGGGGGAGGATGTTTCACGTGAAACACCGCCCCCGATGGACGACACTCCCATCGGTCGTGCTGCCCAACTGGCGGTGGAGGCTCTGGGCCGCGCCGGCGAGGGTCTGCCGCGGCCCGAGCAGACCCGTGTCATGGTGGTCGCCAACCAGAAGGGCGGGGTGGGCAAGACCACGACCACGGTCAACCTTGCCGCGTCGCTGGCCCTGCACGGTGGCCGTGTCCTGGTGGTCGACCTCGACCCTCAGGGCAATGCGTCCACCGCGCTGGGCATCGACCACCACGCCGAGGTTCCTTCCATCTACGACGTGTTGATCGACAGCAAGCCGCTCTCCGAGGTCGTCCAGCCCGTTCCCGATGTCGAGGGTCTCTTCTGCGCCCCCGCCACGATCGATCTCGCCGGTGCGGAGATCGAGCTGGTGTCCCTGGTGGCGAGGGAGAGCCGATTGCAGCGAGCGATTCAGGCATATGAGCAGCCGCTGGACTACATCCTCATCGACTGCCCACCCTCGCTCGGTCTGCTGACGGTCAACGCGTTGGTCGCCGGTGCGGAGGTCCTCATCCCGATCCAGTGTGAGTACTACGCGCTGGAGGGACTGGGGCAACTGCTGCGCAATGTCGACCTGGTGCGGGGGCACCTCAACCCCGCCCTGCATGTGTCGACCATCCTGCTCACCATGTACGACGGCCGGACGCGTCTTGCGTCCCAGGTCGCGGACGAGGTGCGCAACCACTTCGGTGACGAGGTGCTGCGGACGAGCATTCCCCGCTCGGTCCGCATTTCCGAGGCACCGAGCTACGGCCAGACGGTGCTGACCTACGATCCAGGATCGAGCGGTGCCCTGTCCTATCTTGAGGCGGCCCGAGAAATCGCGCTGAAGGGTATCGACGTCGGATACGACCCGACGCACGCCCACATCGGCGCCCAGAGCGACCAGAGCATGGTGGAGGGGATCCAGTGAGCGAGCGACGGAGGGGGCTGGGACGCGGTCTCGGCGCACTGATCCCCGCAGCCCCGACAGGGGAGAAGACGGCACCGGCAGCGGCGGGGAGTGCGGCGTCGACCTCACCGGCGGCGGTACCTGTCCTCACCCCCGAACGCGGAGTGGCGGCCGCGAAGGTGACGACGCTGCCGCCTGTTTCACGTGAAACAGAGGAGCCGTCGTCGAACGGTGCCGTGGCAATGCCCGCAGCGCCCATCGGTGCTCACTTCGCCGAGCTGCCCCTCGACTCCATCACGCCGAACCCGCGCCAGCCTCGTGAGGTGTTCGACGAGGACCTGCTCCACGAACTCGTCACCTCCATCAAGGAAGTCGGTCTCCTCCAGCCCGTCGTCGTACGGCAGTTGGGTCCCACGCGCTACGAGCTCATCATGGGCGAGCGGCGCTGGCGGGCCTGCCGTGAGGCCGGCCTGGAGGCGATCCCGGCGATCGTGCGGGCCACGGACGACGAGAAGCTCCTCCTGGACGCCCTCCTGGAGAACCTGCACCGTGCCCAGCTGAACCCGCTGGAAGAGGCGGCCGCCTACGACCAGTTGCTCAAGGACTTCAACTGCACGCACGATCAGCTGGCGGACCGCATCGGCCGTTCTCGCCCTCAAGTCTCCAACACCTTGCGTCTGTTGAAGCTGTCGCCCGCAGTGCAGCGGCGGGTGGCGGCAGGGGTACTCTCCGCGGGGCACGCTCGGGCGCTGCTCTCCGTGGAGGACTCGGAGGAGCAGGACAAGCTGGCTCACCGGATCGTCGCCGAGGGGCTCTCGGTCCGTGCCGTCGAGGAGATCGTCACCCTGATGGGTTCGAGGCCGAAGACCGCCTCGCGCTCCAAGGGACCGCGGGCCGGCACCCGGCTCTCCCCGGCGCTGAGCGACCTCGCCACGCGGCTCTCGGACCGCTTCGAGACGCGGGTGAAGGTCGACCTGGGCCAGAAGAAGGGCAAGATCACCGTCGAGTTCGCCTCGATGGAGGATCTGGAGCGGATCCTCGGCAGCCTCGCTCCGGGCGAGGGCCCGGTTCTTCAGAAGAGCCTCCTGGACGACGACTCGGAGGAAGCGGAGGCCTGAGCCTCGGCCGGCCGGACGTTTTCCGACCGGTCGACCGCCAGGGCGGGCCGTGTCCGGTGTGTACCGGAAAACGGCCCGCTCTTTGCTTTCAGACGGTATCGAGGGAATCGCTTCGTGGATACGATGCGATCGGGTATGGCGCATCCACCTGGCGGCACCTTCATTGGGGAGGCGGGGGCCATGCGAGCCGTGAGCCGTTCCGGACTGGTGGCCGCGGGCCTTGGGCTGGGGGCGGTCGGCGGGTTCGTCGGCAGCCTGCTCAGGGAGCGGAGCGCTCTGACAGCTGCCCGCGACGCTGCGGGCGAAGGAAGCGAGGAACAGCCTTCATGGGGCGTCGACTCGTACCGCTCACGCTGGACAACCTTCAGGACCTTCCCAAGCGCTGTCGCTCGTGTGTCTTCTGGGAGTTGGACCCAGTCAGCAGTGAGGCCGCGGTAAAGGCGGGAACGCCCGCGCTGGAGAAGGAGGCGTGGATCTCCGCGGTTCTGCTGGACTGGGGATCCTGCGGCAGGGTCGTCTATGTGGACGAGATCCCGGCGGGCTTTGTGCTGTACGCGCCGCCCGCCTATGTGCCGCGCGCGACCGCGTTCCCCACGAGCCCGGTCTCCCCCGACGCGGTCCAGCTGATGACCTCCTTCATCATGCCGGGCTATCAGGGACAAGGGCTCGGCAGAGTGATGGTCCAGACGGTCGCCAAGGATCTGCTGCGCCGGGGCTTCAAGGCGATCGAGGCCTTCGGGGACGCCCGGTGGAAGGAACCGGCGTGTGTCCTGCCCGCCAACCATCTGACAGCGGTGGGCTTCAAGACAGTCCGCCCTCACCCCAGGTATCCCCGACTGCGGTTGGAGCTGCGAACCACGCTCTCCTGGAAGGAGGACGTCGAGTTGGCGCTCGACCGCTTGCTGGGAGCCGTGCAGAAGGAGCCCGTACTGCGGCCGCTGTAGAGCACCGGGACAAAGCGAGTGGGCCGGCCCTTTCGGGCCGGCCCACTCGTGTTTCACGTGAAACAACACTGCCGACTAGTCGGCGATGAAGTCCTCCAGGTCGCGCACGATCGCCGCCTTCGGCTTGGCGCCCACGATGGTCTTGGCGACCTCGCCACCCTGGTAGACGTTCAGAGTCGGGATGGACATGACGCCGTACTTGGCGGCCGTACCCGGGTTCTCGTCGATGTTGAGCTTGACGATCTCGATCTTGTCGCCGTACTCAGCGGCGATCGCTTCGAGGGACGGCGCGATCTGGCGGCACGGACCGCACCAGGCGGCCCAGAAGTCCACCAGGACGGGCTTGTCGCTCTTCAGGACGTCCTGCTCGAAGGAATCGTCGGTCACATGCTTCAGGGTGCCGGCCACGGCGGGGCTCCTTAACTGGTTGGTGCGGTGGGGCGGATGAGGGTCAGACGGTGGTCTTCTCGGGCTCGGCGGTCTGCTCGCTGTCCGCGAGGGAGGCGAGGAAACGCTCGGCGTCGAGTGCAGCGGAGCAGCCGGTGCCGGCCGCGGTGATCGCCTGACGGTAGGTGTGGTCGACCACGTCACCGGAGCCGAAGACACCGGTCAGGTTGGTCCGGGTCGAGGGGGCGTCGACCTTCAGGTAGCCCTCCTCGTCCAGGTCGAGCTGACCCTTGAAGAGTTCGGTACGCGGGTCGTGACCGATCGCGATGAACAGACCCGTCACCGGCAGCTCGGACGTCTCGCCCGTCTTGACATTGCGCAGCGTCAGCCCGGCCAGCTTCTGGTCGCCCTTGATCTCGGCGACCTCGCTGTCCCAGATGAACTTGATCTTCGGGTCGGCGAAGGCCCGCTCCTGCATCGCCTTGGAGGCGCGCAGGGTGTCCCGGCGGTGCACGACGGTCACGGACCTGGCGAACCGGGAGAGGAAGGTGGCCTCCTCCATCGCGGTGTCGCCGCCACCGATCACGGCGATGTCCTGGTCCTTGAAGAAGAACCCGTCACAGGTGGCGCACCAGGAGACACCGCGACCGGACAGAGCGTCCTCGTTGGGCAGGCCGAGCTTGCGGTGCTGCGAGCCGGTGGCGATGATGACGGCCTCGGCATGGTGCACGGTACCGGCGGTGTCCGTGACGGTCTTGATCTCACCGGCGAGGTCCACGGCGACGATGTCGTCCGGAACGAGTTCGGCGCCGAACCGCTCGGCCTGGGCGCGCATGTTGTCCATGAGCTCGGGGCCCATGATGCCGTCCTGGAAGCCGGGGAAGTTCTCCACCTCGGTGGTGGTCATCAGTGCGCCACCTGCGGTGACGGCACCTTCGAACACCAGCGGCTTCAGCGACGCGCGCGCGGTGTAGAGCGCCGCCGTGTAGCCGGCGGGCCCGGAGCCGATGATGATCACGTTACGGACGTCGCTCACGGCTTGATTCCTCGTCTCTGGAGACTGCTGCGTACTGCTACCGGTGGGAGCCTCTCTCAGAACTCTCACCCCACCCAACGGATCCTAAGGGGCGCGCATTCCCGGTGTGTCCGGGCACACGGCAACCCACCACCACGCGGGGATGCCGGAGGTGGTGGATCGGCCGGGGCCCGTGCTCAGGACTTCGGGTAGGACTGCTCCAAGAGGACTTCGCCTGCGGGTGCTGAGGTCTCGCTCACACAGGCCGCGTCGACGACGTACGCCATGACACGAGTGCTGTCGGACTCGTCGGGCAGCACGACGAGATAGGCGTTCTTGCCCTCGTAGGTTCCCTGTTCGACGGCGAGAGCGGTTTCCGTGCGGCCGATGCCGTCCTGGACGCATGGGGGTACGTCGGACTTCACGAAGGTGCCTTGCGGCTCGATGGTGGACCCGGTTGCGCCGACGTCAGTCTCAGAGCCGTAGGGACTCCTGGCGACGGATTCCTTGCCACCGGCGAGTAGCTCCGTTACTTGGTCCTCCAGCTTCGTGCCGGAGAACAGGGCCGCTGGGGGGGTGCCATCACCGGAGTTGTCGTTCATCGACTGGACGAGCAGCGTGCCGAGACCCAGAGCGGCAGCCGTGAAGACCGTCCCAAGGAACACCGTCCTACGGCGGGCGTAGCGCTTGCGGTTTGTTCGGCCCGGGCCGGTGGAGGCGCGGGAGTGGCCGGCGGGGCGGTCCACGGCGGACGATGTTTCACGTGAAACATGGGTGTCGTCGTCCTCGTCGGACACGGCACGGGCCGCGCCGACCGCTGCGGGAGTCCCCTTGTCATGGGGGTCCGGCGCTGTGGCGTTCAGCAGAGCTTCGGCAGCCAGGGCGGCATCGATGCGGCCCGCGACATCGGCGGGCATAGGCAGCGGGCCCGGAAGAGTGCCGAGCATGCCACGGATCTCCTCCAGGGAGTCGTAGACGTCGGCACAGAGTGGGCAGGCGTTTAGATGCCGCCGTACGTCCGAGCTACGGGACGGCGAGAGCAGACCTTCGGTGAGGTCGGAGAGTTCCGTGACCTCCGGGTGTCCGGCCGTGTCGGTCGTGGATGTCACGCTCGCCCACCTCCGCCCTTCACAGCAGCTGAATCGCTTGGCCCTGCATCCTGTGGTCCTGCTGCGGGTGGGACGGATGTCCCCTGCGTCCGGTTCCTTCCTCCCCCCGACTTCTTTCCGCCCTCGCCACCGTTTCCTGCACGGAGATGGACGAGGAGCGGCAGAAGTCTGGCTCTGCCACGGGCACAGCGGCTCTTCACGGTGCCGGTGGGCACGTCGAGGATCCGGGCCGCCTCCGCCACCGGGTAACCCTGCATGTCCACCAGAACGAGAGCGGCCCGCTGGTCGGCGGGCAAGGTGCCCAGCGCTTCCAGGAGCTCGCGGTGCAAGTCGTTCCTCTCGGCCGGAGCGGATGCCGACTCGTGCGGCTCCAGGAGCTGCTCCAGGCGCTCGGTGTCGTCCACCGGTGACGTCCTTCGGGAGGCCGCCTTGCGGGCGCGGTCCAGGCAGGCGTTCACGGTGATCCGGTGCAGCCACGTCGTGACGGCCGACTGGCCACGGAAGGTGTGGGCGGCCCGGTAGGCGGAGACAAGCGCGTCCTGAACCGCGTCCGCGGCCTCCTCACGGTCCCCCAGCGTCCGCAGCGCCACTGCCCACAGTCGATCGCGGTGCCGCCGCACGAGCTCACCGAAGGCGTCGGGATCACCCTCGACATGACGGGCGAGGAGGTCCTGATCACTCACTCCGCTGTGATCGGCGCCGTCTGCCATCGAACCCCTCCCCTCGGCGAGCCCCTCAGCCCGTGAACGTCACGTCGGTGATGGCCTGCTTGTAGCCGGCGCTGCTGAAGCCGTCGCTGGGTGCGTTCGGCACATCGGTGATCCACAACAGTACGTACTGGCTCTTCACGGGCTTCGAGGCCTTCACTGTCAGCGAGGTACCAGTCGAGGTGGCCGAGCCGATTTCCGTCATCCCGTCGACTGAGGTGGACGGGGACAGCGAGTCCGTCGCGTAGAGGTGGATCGTCGTGTGATCCCCGCTGTACCGGAGCCCTATTGACGCGGACGAGATCTCCTTGGCGGAGCCGAGGTCGTAGACGATGCCGACGCCGGGCTTGTAGGGCGCCAGCTTCGGACCGTCGTCGTAGCGCTTGGTGCGCCAGTACGTGCTGCTGTCGCCGTCGTACGTGTAGCCGACGTCCTCCGCGGCCTGGGCGCTGCCGCTCGCGACATACTCCTCGGCACCTTCGACGGCGATCGGCTTCGCCGGGTCCTTGCTGTCGTCGCCGCTCTTGTCGTTCCCGTCCGTCGGCTGGCTCGTCCCCGGCTCGTCGGACGACGTGCCACCGCGCTCCATGAGCGCGTCCGCGAGCTGCCAGCTGCCGAGCCCCAGCGCGGCGATCAGCAGTGCGGACACAGCCCACTTGAGAGCCTTGCCGGTGCGGCTCTGCAGCGGGGGCGGCGGTGTCGGCAGGGGCTGGGTGGCGCCGGGGTGCGGGGCCTGGCGGCCGTACGTGCCCTGCTGATAGGTCGTGCGCTGGTACTCGGGCGGGGCGGTGAACGCCGGCTCCGGCGGGCGGATGCGCGGCATCTCGGCGATCGCCTTCACGAGTTCCTCGGGCGTGGTGCACGGGGACTCATGGCGGGAGGCGGTCGCGCCGTCGTTGGCGAGCGCGCGCATGGAGAGCTCGGACAGGCCACGGTGGACGCCCGCGCGCACCTGGTCGGGCGCGATGAGCCCGACGTCCTTGGGCAGCCCCGACAGGCCGTATGCGTCGGTGTCGTACGGCCAGCGCTGGGTGAGCGCGGCGTACAGCAGGGCGCCGATGGCCTCGGTGTCGGTGCGCTGCGGGGTCTCGGAGCTGATCCCGCGCAGTGCGGCGTTCACGGCGAGCCCGCGGATGCGCCACTGACCGGACGTCGAGCGCAGTACCGCGCTGGGGTTGAGCCGGAGATGGGAGAGGCCCTCACGGTGGGCGGCGGCCATGGCGTGCGAGATCTGACTGACCATCTGGTAGGCGTCATGCGGCTCCAGCGGGCCGGACGCCAGCAGCGCCGTCAGCTCCGTGGCGTCGGGGAGCCACTCGTGCACCACATAGACGAGGTCGTTCTCCTCGACCGCGTCCAGGACTTGGACGAAGCGGGGATCACCCAGCAGCGCGGACGAGCGGGCCGCGGCCAGCACGGAGCGCGCCCGGGAATGGTCGGCGGGCAGCACGTGCACGCCGACGGCGCGCCGGAGCTTCTCATCCACCGCGCGCCAACTGCTGAATCCGTCCAGACGGGTGACGCACTCCTCAAGGCGGTAGCGTCTGGCGAGCTTGTGCCCACTGTGCAGTTCGGGCGGAGTGGTCTTCCCGGAACCCTCGGTCCCGCCGCTCCCCTGTGCCTCCTCGCTCGCCGCGCTCTCCGTGTCCCGCTCCCGGTTCTGGGCCACCCCGTCGGCCGTGGACTGGTCCGCCTTGGCGGTCAGCGGCTCGTCACCGCTGTTTCCTGCCACGTCGACGGCAGCCGTGCTCCGTTCCGCCACCGTCGTTCCTGCCTCCCCATCCATTGCGCGCTGTCCGACGCCAAAGCCAATTGTGCCCACAGTCCGCCACTATGAGCGACACACAGCGGCGGACGATGGTTGTGCGCCTACCCTCGCCTCAACGCCCCAGGCGTCCGCGGACCATGCCGACCATCGAGTTGAGTTCCTCGATGCGCATCCGCCGCGCGGCCACGAAGAAGACACCGAGCAGGATGATGCCGCCCCCGGCGAGGGCGAGCATAGAGCCGCCGACGCCCTGCCCCAGGGACCGGCTGATCCCGTAGCAGGCCGCGCCGCTGAGCAGAGCGGCCGGCACCGAGGCGATGCAGAGCCGCGCGTACGTCCGCAGCACCCTGGAACCGTCCAGGTCACCGTCGAGCCGCTTGCGCAGCCGCCGCCAGGCGACGCCGACGCCGATCGCGTACGCGAGACCATACGCGGCCGCCATGCCGACCACGGCCCAGCGGGCCGGGAGCACGATGAAGCAGACCGCGGCGGCCCCGGCGTTGACGGCGGCCACGATGACCGTGTTGTAGAAGGGCGTCCTGGTGTCCTCGTACGCGTAGAAGGCGCGCAGTACGACGTACTGCACGGAGTACGGGATCAGACCGAGGCCGAAGGCCATCAGCATGTAGCCCATGTTCGTGGCCGAGCTCGTGCCGGAGGAGCCGAAGATCAGCGTGCACATCGGGATGCCGAGCGCGAGGAAGCCGAAGGCGATCGGCACGATCGCGACGGCCGTCGTGCGCAGCCCCTGGGAGATGTCGTCGCGTACCGCGCCCGCGTCGTCCTCGGCGGCCGAGCGCGAGATCCGCGGCAGCAGGGCGGCCATCAGGGAGACGGTGATGATGGCCTGCGGCAGGCCCCAGATGAGCTGGGCGTTGGCGTAGGCGCTGAAGCCGGTGCCTGCGATGTTCGTGTCCTTGACGGACGCGGTGGCGAGCTGGGTGACGACGAGGGCACCCGCCTGGTTGGCGAGGACGAACAGGATCGTCCACTTGGCGAGCATCGCGGCCTTGCCGAGGCCGTGGCCCCTCCAGTCGAAGCGCAGCCGCAGCCTGAACCCGGTCTCCCGCAGGTACGGGATCATCGCGAGGGACTGGACGACAAGACCGAGGAGGATGCCGACACCGAGGAGCCGCTCGCCCTCCGGCGGGATGTTGTCGACCCGCATGCCGGAGTCGGCCGCGCTGCCGTACACCCACAGGAACGCGCCGAGCGTCACGATGATGACGATGTTGTTCAGGACCGGGGTCCACATCATCGCCCCGAAGCTGCCGCGGGCGTTGAGGATCTGCCCCATCACCACATGGATGCCCATGAAGAAGATCGTGGGCAGGAAGTAGCGGGTGAAGGTGACGCCGACGTCGTTGGCCGCGGGGTCGCCGGCGACCGAGCTCGACAGCGCGCGGACCAGGAGCGGCGCGGCGAGCATGGCGACCAGGGTGAGAGCACCGAGGATCACCATGACCAGGGTCAGCAGACGGTTGGCGTATGCCTCGCCGCCGTCCGCATCCTCCTTCATGGAGCGCACGAGCTGCGGCACGAAGACGGAGTTGAGACCACCGCCGACGGTCAGGATGTAGATCATCGTCGGCAGCTGGTACGCCACCTGGAACGTGTCGCCCAGCAGGGCGGTACCCAGCGCCGCGACGATCATCGCGGAGCGGATGAAGCCGGTGAGGCGGGAGACCATGGTGCCCGCCGCCATCACGGCGCTCGACTTCAGCAGCCCCGACGCACGGCCGCCCTTCTTCGCGGCGGGAGCCGGTGCGGGGGCGGCCGGAGCCGGAGGGGCAGTCGGCGGAGGCGGGCCGGCGGGGCCCTGCGCGGTCGGCGCGTGGGCGGGGCCGGGCACCGACGGCCGGCCCGCCGGCGGGTATGTGCCGCCCTGCTGCTGGTCCCGGAAGAGGTGCGCGAACGCGTCCGGCTCGTGCCGCTCCTCCCCGGCCTGGGTGACCAGATCGTCCACGCCCACGTACTGGGTTGTGCGCGGGTCGTCGCCGTAGGGCAGGTACTGGGTCGGTCCGTCCGGCTCGGGTGCCGGGGTCTGGGCCCATACGCGCGGGTCGGGGGCGTGCTGCGGGGTGGGCGGCTGGGCGTAGAGCGGCTGCTGCGGCTGGTACGTGCCCGGGGGCGGCGGGGGATGCGCGGCACGGTCGTAGAGCGCCTCGGCGACCGGGTCCTGGGCGGAGAGGTCCTGTGCCCGGTAGGGGTCCTGGGCGTAGGCGTCCTGGAGGTACACGTCCGCCGGAGACTGCGGCGGCACCTGGCCCGGCTCGGGCGGCGGGCCCTCGGGGGAACCCGACCCGGCCGCGCCCTGGCCGCGGTCACCGTCGTACGGCGCGTTCATGGTTACCCCACCTCATCGTCCCCGGGCCGACCGGCCACGACAGTCGCTCAACGGTCCACTCTCTCACCCGTGTCGGACGGGTCGGCGCTTTCCGGTGCGGTGTCCGGTGTCGGGTCACTCGGGTGCTCCGGCTCCTCTGCCCCGGACTCCGCGCGGGACACCCTTTCAGAAGCGTGTGCGGCTTCAGAAGGGTGTACGGCGGGAACGTCCGCGGCGTTCGCCGCCTGGCCCTGCTCTTCTTCCTCGGCCCGGTCCTGGTCCGGTGAGACGTCCTCCTCCGCCCGCCGGGCGGCGGCGCGCTTGCGCTGCGTGTACATCCGGAACCCGGCGAGCACGAGCAGCAGGACGCCGCCGGCGATGACCAGCATCACCGTGGCTGTGATCTCGGTGACGTTCACTTCGAACGTCATGGCGTCACCGTAGGTCTGCCCGTCCAGCGTGTAGAGCTGGGCGGTCACCGCGACCTCGCCGTTGGCGTTGGCGTCGGTGGTGAACTTCACCGACTCGCTGTGCCCGCCCGAGACCTGGATGGTCTGCTCCGCGTAGTTCTCGCCGTCGATCTCCAGGCGCGTCGGCTGCTCCGAAGTGAGCCGCAGCACCAAGTGGTCGACGCCCTGTACGAGGTTGTTCTGCACCGTCACGGGGATCGTGGCGCTGCGTCCCGAGAGCTTCATCTCCGACTTCTCGATCAGCCGGACCTGGCTGGTGAGCGTGTCGAGGTACTCCTGCACGCTCGTGCGGTAGGTCTCCGCCTCGATGGCGCGGCCGCGCCAGGAGGTGGACATCTCGCGGTTCATGGCCCGCCCGAAGGGCGTGACCACGCGGGACTGGTTGGTGAGGATCACCCTGAAGCGGTCGAGCCCGGTCCGCGTGTTCTGGATCTCCTTGAAGGCAGACGTCGGCAGCTCCCGCTTGCGCGGCGACGAGGGATACGCCGACGCCGAGGGGATCTTGGTGGTCGCGCCCGGGTCCGGCTTCGCCGCGGCGGCATCGGACAGGTCCTGAGACTGCGACCAGGTCCCGCCCTGGAGAGCCGTCAGTGCCTGTGCCATCGTCTGGGCCTGACTCGTGGACGGCATGCGTTGCGGGGCGATCACGACGGTGCGCTGCTTGTTCACCTGGAGGTCGAGCATCAGGCTCTGGGCGAGGAACCTCTGCACGGCCAGCGTGGAGTTCTCGGCCTTCGTCATGTCGCCCTGAAACGCCGTCGAAAGGCGCGCGTCCGACACGACGGCCGTGATGCCGCCGCCGATGGGGCGGGCCGCGCTCGGCGTGTACGGCAGGCCGCCGGTCTCCTTCAGGCTGTCGTTGCGGGCGATCACCGTGTCGGCGCCCGCGGACGTGGCGACCTTGACGATCGACGGGTCGACGGCACCGTTCACGGGCCAGGCGAAATCCGTGTTCGGTTCCACGTGGAGCACGGTCTCGACGGTGTCGGCGGCCACGTCGGTCGCGTCCTTGAGATGGCTGAGGGAACCGGTGACGTTCCTGCCGTTGTGCGCGAGCGAGGCGAGATCGGGATCGGCGAAGGGGAGGGCGACGACCTCCTTGTCCTCGACGGCCTTCTCCAGTTCGGCGAGCCACTCCTTGGCGACCGTCTGGCCCGTACCGGCCGTGGTGTCGCCGTCGACCTTGACCTCGTAGCTGCGCGTCATCGCGTCGACGGAGGCCAGTAGATCCGGGTCGATCACCCAGGTGACGTCGAGGTTCTTTCCCAGCTTCAGCATGTGGTCCAGCCGGCCGCCCGGGGAGATCTCCTTGGCCAGGTCGTCGTTGTCGAAGACGGGCGGCTGCTGCTCACCCGGGCCCGTCTCCGCCGTCAGGTGGACCGTGGAGATCAGTGGCCAGAGGTAGGTCGTCCTCGTCTTCGTCTCCGCCTCGTCCGGCTGCCAGGGCAGGAACGTCCGCTGAATGCCGAGCACCTGCTCGTACGGCACGGCGGCGGTCTGGCCGGAGAGTGAGACGCCGAGCTGGTAGACGCCGTCGGAGCCGAGGTCCAGTTCATCGACAGGCACCGAGATGCTGAAGTTCTGGGCGACGCCGGGGACGAGCTTGGAGAACTTCTCGACGTACTTTCCGCCGACCTCTGCCCCGTCGGCGTACTCGCTGAAGTCGGTGCGCTTGGCGGCATCGTCGATCGCCGCACGGCCGGTCATGGTGCCACCCACACGCAGTCCCACATGGGCGTCGGTGACCGTCTGCTTGCCGTTGTTCCTGACCGTGCCGGAGACGGTGAGCGTGTCGCCGTCCGCGGGGACGCTGGGCGTAAGCGCGTTCAGGGAGACGCCGACCGTGTTCGACCCGGTGGCCGCGGCCAAGGAAGCCCGACCGGCGGCGGTCGCGTCCGAGGCGGGCAGCTGGAGCAGGCCGGCCAGCAGGGGTGCCCCGGCGAGCAGTGCTCCGGTGCGCCGGAGCCACCGGCGGGCAGGTGAGGGACTCATCCCCTGGTTGTCTGCCGCCTCGGCCACGCGCTCGCCCGTCCCTCGTCGTCGTCAGTGGTCGTCGGAATGTGCGTCCACGCATGGTAACGATGCGCGCCGAGAGGAAGTGCCGCGGTCTGTTCCACAAGATCGAGGGACAGGGCCGAGCTGTCCCATTCGTGCACGTATTAAGGGGACAGCTCCTGGACGGCGTCTGTGCACGTTTAATGGAGGCGCTCGCGGCCGCCCGGGCCACGTACCCTTTTCTGTTGTGCCGAACGCCAACGAAGACAACCTCAGTGCCCTCAGTCAGGTGCAGCACCGCGCGGTGAGTGAACTGCTGCGAGTCTCCCCTGTCGCCGACGACCTCGCCCGCCGCTTCCAGGAGGCCGGGTTCTCGCTCGCCCTGGTCGGCGGCTCGGTCCGGGACGCACTCCTGGGGCGGCTCGGCAACGACCTGGACTTCACCACCGACGCCCGCCCCGAGGACGTAGTGAAGATCGTGCGGCCCTGGGCGGACGCCCTCTGGGAGGTCGGTATCGCCTTCGGGACCGTAGGGGCCCAGAAGGACGGCTACCAGATCGAGGTGACGACGTACCGCTCCGAGGCGTACGACCGGACCTCGCGCAAGCCCGAGGTGTCGTACGGCGACTCCATCGAGGAAGACCTCGTGCGCCGGGACTTCACGGTGAACGCGATGGCCGTGGCGCTCCCGGAGAAGGAGTTCATCGATCCGCATGGAGGTCTGGAGGACCTCGCGGAGCGCGTACTGCGCACGCCCGGTACGCCTGAGGAGTCCTTCTCCGACGACCCGCTGCGGATGATGCGGGCCGCGCGTTTCGCCGCGCAGCTCGACTTCGAGGTGGCCCCGGAGGTCGTGGCGGCGATGACCGGGATGGCCGGGCGCATCGAGATCGTCTCGGCGGAGCGGGTGCGGGACGAGCTGAACAAGCTGATCCTGTCTCCGCAGCCGCGCAAGGGTCTGACGCTCCTGGTCGACACCGGGCTGGCCGACCGGGTGCTGCCCGAGCTGCCGGCGCTCCGTCTGGAGCGGGACGAGCACCACCGGCACAAGGACGTCTACGACCACACGCTGATCGTGCTGGAGCAGGCGATGGCGCTGGAGGACAACCGCCCCGACCTGACCCTGCGGCTGGCCGCGCTGCTGCACGACATCGGCAAGCCGCGCACGCGTCGTTTCGAGAAGGATGGGCGGGTCTCCTTCCACCACCACGAGGTGGTGGGCGCCAAGATGACCAAGAAGCGGATGACGGCGCTCAAGTACTCCAACGAGCTCGTGAAGGACGTCTCGCGGCTGGTCGAACTCCATCTGCGCTTCCACGGGTACGGCACCGGGGAGTGGACGGACTCCGCGGTCCGGCGCTATGTGCGCGACGCGGGCCCGCTCCTCGACCGTCTGCACAAGCTGACCCGCTCCGACAGCACCACGCGGAACAAGCGCAAGGCGGCGGCCCTCTCACGGGCGTACGACGGCCTGGAGGAGCGCATCGCGCAGCTCCAGGAGCAGGAGGAGCTGGACGCCATCCGTCCGGACCTCGACGGCAACCAGATCATGGAGATCCTGGGCGTCGGCCCCGGCCCGGTCATCGGCCAGGCGTACAAGTTCCTGCTGGAGCTACGGCTGGAGAACGGGCCCATGGAGCACGACGCGGCGGTGGCGGCGCTCAAGGAGTGGTGGGCCGAGCAGGACTGAGGTCGCGAAACGGGGTCATGTTTCACGTGAAACATGACCCCGGCGATCTGGTTCCGCATACGCCGAGGGGGCGATGTTTCACGTGAAACATCGCCCCCTCGTGCGGTGGGCGAGACTTGCTCACACTTCCTTGAGGCAGAGCACCACGTCGTGGTTGTCACCGATCTGGTAGTAGGCGATCTCGGCGTCCGCGACGGTTTCGCACTTGCTGCGGTCGCTGGTGTCGTCGAACTTCTCGACGACCTCGTACTCGGAGTCTCCCGAGGAGCAGTCGACCGTCTTCAGGTCAGGCTCGCTCATGGTGCCCTCGTTGTGCATGCAACTGCCCACGGACGCGGTCTCGGCGTCGGTCTGATTCAGATACCACTTGCCCCCGGCGATGGCTATCGCGACGACGATGACGGCTCCGAGGCGCAGCAGCTTCTTGCTGAAGCGCTTCTTCGGTGCGGGTGGCGGGACCGGAGCCCCCTGGAACGTCGTGTCCTGCTGGGGCGGGTACGGCTGCTGCTGGGGCACCCCCGGCTGGGCCGGCTGCGGAGCGAACGGGTTCTGGCCCTGGGGCGGCGGCGTGGTCACTTTGAGGGTCCCCCTTGGAAGGAAGTAGGCGCGCTTGGCGCGAAATAAGACGCCCGTAAGCTATCGGTACTCACAGACAACTCTGAACTTCAGGGGGCTCTGTGGCGTTGATGTGACACTTACTGCCGCTCAAAGCGGGCCATAGCCGCAGCAATCACTCCGTAGATCATGGCCACAGTGACCACCAAATGGACTGAGCGACCGTCAGGAGGCAGCATCAGGGCGGCCACTCCGGCGGCGCCGACGAAGGCGACGTTGAACAGGACGTCGTAAACGGAGAAGATCCGGCCACGGAAGCCGTCGTCGACGGAGGACTGCACGATGGTGTCCGTCGCGATCTTCGCGCCCTGCGTGGTCAGGCCCAGGACGAACGCCGCGACCAGCATGGGGGCGGTGGCGAACGGAAGGCCGAGCGCCGGTTCCAGGACCGCCGCGGCCGCCGCGCACACGACGATCCAGCGGCCGGGGCCGAGCTGTCCCGCCGACCAGGGCGTCACCACGGCCGCCGCGAAGAAGCCGGCGCCGGAGACGCCCAACGCCAGTCCCAGCAGGGCCAGTCCGTCGTTGGCGTTCGAGGAGAAGGCGTACCTGCACAGCATCAGAACCATGACCAGCAGGGCGCCGTAGCAGAAGCGCATCAACGTCATCGCGAAGAGTGCCCAGGCGGCCTCCCGGCGGGGCGGTGCGGCGAGATGCCGTACACCTGCCGCCAGGTCGCGTACGGTGCCGGACAAGGCCTTCCCGAGCCGTGGCTGTACCAACTCACGGGCGGGACCGAGCAGTTCCCGCGTCATGCGCAGCGACGCCAGCCCCGCGCACAGGTACAGGGCGGCACCCAGGAGCACCACGGCGGCGTCGGAGTCCGAGACCACCAGCCGTACGACGAAGGCGAGACCGCCACCCGCGGTCGCGGCGAGCGTTCCGGCGGTGGGGGAAAGAGAGTTGGCCATCACGAGCCGCTCGTCGTCGACCACACGCGGGAGTGCGGCGGACAGGCCGGACAGGACGAAGCGGTTGACGGCGGTGACGCACAGGGCGGAGACGTAGAAGAGCCAGTCCGGGACGTGGCTGACCATCAGCACGGCCGTCGCGGAGGCCAGCACAGCGCGCAGCAGGCTGCCGTACAGGAGAACCTGGCGGCGGCGCCAGCGGTCCAGCAGGACGCCGGAGAAAGGGCCCACGAGGGAGTACGGGAGCAGCAGCACCGCCATCGCAGAGGCGATCGCGGCGGCCGAGGTCTGCTTCTCCGGGGAGAAGACGACGTGAGTGGCGAGCGCGACCTGGTAGACGCCGTCGGCGCCCTGGGAGAGCAGGCGTACGGCGAGCAGGCGTCTGAAGCCCTGGAAGCGCAGGAGGACGCGCAGGTCACGGACGACGGCCATGGGGCACAGCCTCACATACGGGAGGGTCCCCGGGCGTACGCCCGGGGACCCTCAGCAGCCCTGGCAGGAGCGTTTTCAGCGAGCCTCGGCGCGCAGCATGGTGCGCTGCTAGCGCTCGGCCTCTCCCTTGATGAACTTCTCGACGTTCTCGCGGGCCTGGTCGTCGAAGTACTGGACCGGCGGGGACTTCATGAAGTAGCTCGACGCGGAGAGGATCGGGCCGCCGATGCCGCGGTCCTTGGCGATCTTCGCGGCGCGCAGGGCGTCGATGATGACGCCGGCCGAGTTCGGGGAGTCCCAGACCTCGAGCTTGTACTCCAGGTTCAGCGGGACGTCACCGAAGGCGCGGCCCTCGAGGCGGACGTACGCCCACTTGCGGTCGTCGAGCCAGGCGACCCAGTCGGACGGCCCGATGTGCACGTTGCTCTCGCCGAGGTCCCGGTCGGGGATCTGGGAGGTGACGGCCTGCGTCTTGGAGATCTTCTTGGACTCCAGGCGCTCGCGCTCGAGCATGTTCTTGAAGTCCATGTTGCCGCCGACGTTCAGCTGCATCGTGCGGTCCAGGACGACGCCCCGGTCCTCGAACAGCTTCGCCATGACGCGGTGCGTGATGGTGGCGCCGACCTGGGACTTGATGTCGTCGCCGACGATCGGGACGCCCGCCTCGGTGAACTTGTCGGCCCATTCCTTGGTGCCGGCGATGAAGACCGGAAGGGCGTTGACGAAGGCGGCCTTGGCGTCGATGGCGCACTGGGCGTAGAACTTCGCCGCGTCCTCGGAACCCACCGGCAGGTAGCAGACGAGGACGTCGACCTGTTTGTCCTTGAGGACCTGGACGATGTCGACCGGCTCCTCGGTGGACTCCTCGATGGTCTGGCGGTAGTACTTGCCGAGGCCGTCGAGGGTGTGGCCGCGCTGGACGGTCACGCCCGTGGTGGGCACGTCGCAGATCTTGATGGTGTTGTTCTCGCTGGCGCCGATGGCGTCCGCGAGGTCGAGGCCGACCTTCTTCGCGTCGACATCGAAGGCGGCGACGAACTCGACGTCACTGACGTGGTAGTCGCCGAACTTGACGTGCATCAGGCCCGGCACCTTGGACGCCGGGTCGGCGTCCTTGTAGTACTCGACGCCCTGCACCAGCGACGCGGCGCAGTTGCCCACGCCGACGATGGCTACGCGAACCGAACCCATTCCGGTTGCTCCCTGTGTGTACGAGTGAGGCCCTGAGCGGACCTCACGTGGCGGTGTCGTCGGGCGTATCCGGCCGGGGCTCGTCCCCGGACCGGGGCAGGCCGCCCGACGCTCCAGATGTGGTGTCCTGCGAAGCGGACCCCCCGGAGCCGGGACCCTTGAGGTCCCGCCCGGCCCGCTCGCTCTCGATGAGCTCGTTCAGCCAGCGCACTTCGCGCTCCACGGACTCCATCCCGTGGCGCTGGAGCTCAAGGGTGTAGTCGTCGAGGCGCTCCCGGGTGCGGGCCAGAGAAGCGCGCATCTTCTCCAGGCGCTCCTCCAGCCGGCTGCGGCGGCCCTCGAGGACGCGCATGCGCACATCCCGAGAGGTCTGCCCGAAGAAGGCGAAGCGAGCGGCGAAGTGCTCGTCCTCGTACGCGTCGGGCCCGGTCTGCGAGAGCAGGTCCTCGAAGTGCTCCTTACCTTCCGCCGTCAACCGATAGACGATCTTGGCGCGGCGTCCCGTGAGCGGGGCGGCCGGAGCGTCGTCCTGGGTGCCCCCCGACTCCTCGATCAACCAGCCGTTGGCGACCAGCGTCTTGAGGCAGGGGTAGAGCGTCCCGTAGCTGAACGCTCGGAACACACCCAGTGATGTGTTGAGTCGTTTGCGCAGCTCATAGCCGTGCATGGGAGATTCGCGGAGCAGACCGAGTACGGCGAACTCGAGGATCCCGGAACGCCGGCTCATCGTCGCCTCCTCTCTGCCGCAGCCTTGCCGATACGCCCTTATGCCGTGCTGATGTATCGACTCGATACATCAAGACGATAGAACGCCTCTCCCGGCGCGACAAGAGGGGGTGCGGTGAACGGGATCACATCACCGATTCGTAGGAAGCAAGTTGCCTGATTTGGGGTGAAGTTCGGTGCTCGGTGGGTTTTGACAGTGCGTAGTCTGTGCGGCATGCACACCACCGGGAACCGAGTGACGTCTGAGCACGTCGTCCTCCTCGGTGCAGTACGGGTGAATGCGAGCACGGTCACATCCGTACTTCGGGGGGACCGGAAACCAGCCGCCGTTTCCAGGCGCGCAAGGGTGCGCCTGCCCGAGGAGTAGTCGTTCGATGAGCGAGCACCGTCGCAAACCGCCGCAGCCGCAGGGAGGCGGACGTGCCGCGGCCCGACGCGGCCAGTCGGCGTCCTTCGGCCGCCGTGCGGCACCGCGAGGCGCCACCGGGTCTCCTTCCGGCTCTTATGACTCGGGAGGTGAGGAACGCCCGTACGGTGGCCGCGCCGAGGCCCGGCGGGCGGCGCAGCGAGCAAGTGGAGGCGGTCGGCGCAGAGCTGCCGACCCCGCGGGCCGTGGCAGAGGCCGCGCGGCACCGCCCTCCCGGAAGAGGTTCATCGACTACCCGCGCGCGGGCAAGTACGGCGCCGCGCGCTGGGTGCCGTCGTGGCGGCTCGTGACGGGGCTGTTCATCGGCTTTGTCGGCAGCCTGGTGGCGGTCGCGGGGATCGGTTACGCACTCGTGGGTGTACCTGACCCGGCCAAGGCGGCCACAGCGCAGAACAACGTCTACTACTGGGACGACGGCACCACGATGGTCGCCACCGGTGGTGAGATCAACCGCCAGATCATCGCGTACTCCAAGATCCCCAGAGAGATGCGGTACGCGGTCATTTCGGCCGAGAACAAGTCGTTCGAGGACGACAACGGCATCGACCCCATGGGCATCGCCCGCGCCCTGGTCAACATGGCCAAGGGCGGCCAGACGCAGGGTGGCTCGACCATCACCCAGCAGTACGTGAAGAACGCGATGCTGAACGATCAGTCGCAGACCCTCTCCCGGAAGTTCCAGGAACTCTTCATCTCCATAAAGGTGGGCGCCAAGGTGCCCAAGGAGAAGGTCATGGAGGGGTACCTGAACACCGCCTACTACGGCCGTGGCGCCTACGGCATCCAGGCGGCCGCCCGCGCGTACTTCAACAAGGACGCCGAGAAACTGAACGCGAGCCAGTGCGCCTTCCTGGCAACGGTGCTCAAGGGCGCCACGTACTTCGACCCGGCGGGCGCCGAGTCGATCGACCCCGCTGCCACTCCTCAGGCCAACCGCGAGCGGGCCACGGAGCGCTGGGGCTGGATCTTCGACGAGATGGTCAAGGACGGGCACCTCACGCAGGCGGAGCGGGACAAGTACCCGGACTTCCCCAAGATCCAGAGCCCGCGGTCGAACACCCAGCTGAGCGGCCAGATCGGCTATCTCGTCGATCTCGCCAAGGCGTACATCATCAACAACACCGAGATCACCGCGGACCAACTGCAACTGGGCGGCTACGAGATCCACACCACCTTCGACAAGAAGATGGTCGGTCAGCTCGAGAAGGCCGTGACGCAGGTCCGCGACGAGAAGATCGACCCCGAGAAGCGCCCGGAGACGGACACCCACGTCGAGTTCGGCGGGGCTTCGGTGGACCCGGCCAGTGGTGCGATCAGGGCCATCTACGGCGGTGTGGACGCGACCAAGCACTTCACCAACAACGCCGACCAGACCGGTGCCCAGGTGGGTTCGACGTTCAAGCCGTTCGTGCTGGCGGCCGCCATGAAGTGGGGTGTGCGCGATCCCGAGGGGGACGAGACCCAGGCGCAGGACGAACGCACCATCGTGTCGCCGGACAGCCTGTACAGCGGCAAGAACAAGCTGAAGATCAAGGAGTACAACGGCGACGTCTGGAAGAACGGGAAGGGCAAGGAGTGGCTGCAGGCGAACGACGGGGATGAGTCCATCGGTACCGCGCCGGACTACATGATCGACCTCCGTGAGGCGATGAGGGTCTCGGCGAACTCCGCCTTCGTTCAGCTCGGCATGGACGTCGGCCTGGACAAGGTCAAGGAATCCGCCCTGGACGCGGGCATCCTCGAGAGCAGCCTGGCGGGCACCAGTTTCCCGACGTTCTCGATCGGTACCTCCGACCCCAGCGCGATTCGCCTGGCAGGGTCGTACGCCACCTTCGCGTCCAGCGGCGAGAGGCACGACATCTACTCGGTCAAGGAAGTCACGAACCAGGACGGCACCGTCTTCCAGCATGATGAGATCGCGGAGACCACGCAGGCCTTCACCGACGACGTCGCCGACAATGTCACCGACGTACTGAAGACCGTGGTCGAAGAGGGCACCGGTACCAACGCTCAGCTGGAGGGCCGTGAGGTGGCCGGCAAGACCGGTACCACCGACGGCAACAAGTCGGCCTGGTTCGTCGGGTACACGCCGCAGTTGTCGACCGCGATCGGTATGTACCGCATGGACGACGACGAGAACAACAAGAACCGCGAGTTCCTGGAGATGTACGGCACAGGTGGCGAGGAGACGATCCACGGTGCCTCGTTCCCGTCCAGGATCTGGCACGCCTACATGGAAGAGGCGCTCAAGGGGCAGCCGGCGGAGAAGTTCCCGGAGCCCAAGCCCATCGGTGAGGTGATCAACGACGAGCCGGACCCGACCCCGACCCCGACCCCGACGCCTTCCGAGTCTCCGGAAGAGAGCATCGAGCCGAGCCCGACGCCGAGCGAGACGAAGGTCGAGCCCTCGCCCTCGGAGACCGAGATCTGCAACAACCCGTTCAACCCCAACTGTGAGGACACGGGTACGGACCCGGTCGAAACGGAGACCAGCGCCCCGGAAGAGGACGTGACCAGCACGCCGACGGAGTCGGAAGATGCGACGAGAGGCAACCAGAACGGAGGCATCTTCGCGGGACCGACGGGATAGTCGCCCCCAGAGGGTGTTTCACGTGAAACACCCCCCGTGACGTGTTTCACGTGAAACGAGGGCCGCCGCACCCCACCAGGTGCGGCGGCCCTCAGCGTGTTCCTGGGCACGTACGGCAGGATGTGCGGCATGCCCAGTGCAGAGACGACACGAGTGAGCGTGGACGAGTCGGAGCCGGTACGGCCGACCAAGGAGGACGAGGTCGCAGCGACCGGCAGTGAGCTGATCGGCGGCCCCATCGGGCGGCGCGCACTGCTCGGGACGTCCTGGTGGACGCCCGTGCGGGTCGTCGCGCTCGTGGCGATCGGCATGTTCGCCCTCGGCATGGTGCAGAAGCTGCCCTGTTATGACGGAGGCTGGTTCTTCGGGGCCAGCTCGCAGTACACACACGCCTGCTACTCGGACATCCCGCACCTCTACCAGGGCCGCGGCTTCGCCGACGGGCTGGTCCCGTACTTCGACAAGCTGCCCAGCGACATGGAGTACCTCGAATACCCGGTGCTGACCGGTGTGTTCATGGAGGTCGCGTCCTGGCTCACCCCCGGCAGTGGCAGCATCCAGCACCAGGAGCAGTGGTACTGGATGGTCAACGCCGGGATGCTGATGGTGTGCGCGGCGGTCATCGCCGTCTGCTGCGCGCGCATCCACCGCCGGCGCCCCTGGGACGGTCTCCTGGTCGCCCTCGCACCCGCCTTCGCGCTGACGGCCACCATCAACTGGGACCTGCTCGCCGTGGCTCTCCTGGCGGCCGGCATGCTGATGTGGTCGCAACAGCGTCCCTTCGCGTCCGGCGTGCTGATCGGGCTCGCCACGGCCGCCAAGTTCTACCCCTTCCTGGTGCTCGGCCCGCTCCTCGTGCTGTGCTGGCGGGCGGGCAAGTGGCGGGAGTTCGGGACCACACTGCTGGCCGCCGTAGGCGCCTGGCTCGTCGTGAACCTTCCGGTGATGTTCCTGGCCCCGGAAGGATGGGCGAAGTTCTACCGCTTCAGCCGCGAACGCGGAGTCGACTTCGGCTCGATCTACCTGGTCATCGCACAGCGTATGAACATCCAGATCACCCCTGAGACGGCCAATCTCTACGCGATGATCATGATGCTGATCGCCTGCGCGGGCATCGCCGCCGTGACGTTCACCGCTCCGCGCCGGCCGCGCTTCGCCCAGCTGGCCTTCCTGATCGTCGCGGTCTTCATCCTCACCAACAAGGTCTACTCGCCGCAGTACGTGCTCTGGCTGGTCCCTCTCGCCGCGCTGGCCCGGCCGCGGTGGCGGGACTTCCTGATCTGGCAGGCGTGCGAGGTCGCGTATTTCCTGGGGATCTGGATGTACCTCGCGTACACGACCAGCGGGGACGCCCACAAGGGTCTGCCCACCGAGGGATACCAACTGGCCATCATGGTCCACCTGTTGGGAACGCTCTACCTGTGTGCGGTGGTCGTACGGGACATCTACCTGCCGGAGCGGGACGTAGTACGCCGGGCGGGTGACGACGATCCCTCGGGCGGTGTGCTGGACGGCGCGGAGGATGCCTTTGTGCTCGGCCCGGCGGCCCATCCCCCGAGGCATATGGTCCCGTTCGACGGGCCGCACGTGGAGTGGGGTAGCCGGGGGTCGGCCGACGGTTCGCCCTGAGCGAACACGGTGCGAGAGCGGCACGTGAAAGGCCGTACACGGGTCCTCCGTGTACGGCCTTTCCGCTGTCCTGGCTGCCGGTGAACGGTCAGCGGTCCACGATCCGGTCGAACTGTGTGGTGGTGTGCCGCAGGTGGGCCACCAGCTCCTCGCCGACCTTCGGCTCCGGGGCCTCCGCGGGCACGAAGAGGATCGACACCTGCATGTGCGGCGGTTCTGCGAACCAGCGCTGCTTGCCGTCCCAGACGAAAGGCGAAAGGTTCCGGTTGACCGTGGCGAGGCCCGCGCGGGCGACGCCCTTGGCGCGCGGCATGACGCCGTGCATCGCCTTCGGGGCCTCCAGGCCCACCCCGTGCGACGTGCCGCCCGCCACGACCACCAGGAAGCCGTCCGAGGCCGCCTTCTGCTGCCGGTAGCCGAAGCGGTCGCCCTTGGAGACACGGGTGACGTCCAGGACAGCACCGCGGTACTCCGTGGCCTCGTGGTCCCCCAACCACAGCCGCGTGCCGATGCGGGCACGGAAGCGGGTCTGCGGGAACTGCTGCTGGAGGCGGACGAGTTCCTCGGCCTTGAGGTGGCTGACGAACATGGTGTGCAGCGGCAGACGGGCCGCGCGCAGGCGGTCCATCCAGCCGATGACCTCCTCGACGGCGTCCGAGCCGTCGGTGCGGTCCAGCGGCAGGTGGATGGCGAAGCCCTCCAGCCGCACGTTCTCTATGGCCTGGTGGAGCTGGGGCAGGTCCTGCTCGCTCACGCCGTGCCGCTTCATCGAGGACATGACCTCGATGACGACACGAGCGCCCACGAGGCCGTACACGCCGTCGACCGACGACACGGAGCGGATGACCCGGTCGGGCAGCGGCACGGGCTCCTCACCGCGCCTGTAGGGCGTCAGCACCAGCAGGTCGCCGCCGAACCAGTCCTTGATCCGGGCTGCCTCGTACGTCGTGCCGACGGCGAGGATGTCGGAGCCGAGGCGCGTGGCCTCCTCCGCCAGCCGTTCGTGCCCGAAGCCGTAGCCATTGCCCTTGCAGACGGGGACGAGCCCCGGGAACTGCTCCTGCACATGCTTGTGGTGTGCTCGCCAGCGCGCGGTGTCGACGTAGAGCGTGAGCGCCATGGCCGGTCCCGGAACCTTTCTTGTGGCTGCGGTGTATCAGAGGTATGAAGCGAAATTGTGGTGCGTCCGCCGGACCGGCGGGGCGATGCCGGACCAGGTCAGCGGCGCGACATGTAGATGTCGAGTGCCTTGTGGAGCAGCTTGTTGAGCGGGAAGTCCCACTCCCCGAGGTATTCGGCGGCCTGTCCGCCGGTGCCCACCTTGAACTGGATCAGACCGAAGAGGTGGTCGGTCTCGTCCAGCGAGTCGGAGATGCCCCGCAGGTCGTACACGGTCCCGCCGAGGGCGTAGGCGTCGCGCAGCATCCGCCACTGCATCGCGTTCGAGGGCCGGACTTCACGCCCGATGTTGTCCGAGGCGCCGTACGAGTACCAGACGTGCCCACCGACCACCAGCATCGTCGCCGCCGACAGGTTCACCCCGTTGTGCCGTGCGAAGTACAGCCGCATCCGGTTGGGGTCCTCGGTGTTGAGGGCCGTCCACATGCGCTGGAAGTACGACAGCGGGCGGGGCCGGAAGCGGTCGCGCACGGCCGTGATCTCGTACAGCCGCTGCCACTCCTCCAGATCCTGGTAACCGCCCTGGACGACCTCGACGCCGGCCTTCTCGGCCTTCTTGATGTTGCGGCGCCACAGCTGGTTGAAGTTCTTGTGGACCTCTTCCAGGGAGCGGTTCGCGAGCGGTACCTGGAAGACATAGCGAGGCTGTACGTCACCGAAGCCGGCTCCGCCGTCCTCGCCCTGTTGCCAGCCCATCCGGCGCAGCTTGTCGGCGACCTCGAAGGCACGTGGCTCGATGAAATCGGCCTCGATGTCGCGCAGGCGCTTCACGTCCGGGTCCTGGATTCCCTTCTTGATGGACGCGGCCTCCCACCGCCGGATGATGACCGGCGGGCCCATCTTCACGGAGAAGGCACCCTGCTGCTTGAGGTGCGCGAGCATCGGTTCGAGCCAGTCGGTGAGGTTCGGCGCGAACCAGTTGATGACCGGGCCCTCGGGCAAATAGGCGAGGTAACGCTTGATCTTGGGCAACTGGCGGTACAGCACCAGACCCGCGCCGACCATCTCACCGGTCCTGTCGTCGAACCACCCGAGGTTCTCGGAGCGCCACTCCGCCTTGACGTCAGCCCAGGCCGGAACCTGCATGTGGCTCGCCGACGGCAGGCTCTGGATGTACGCCAGATGCTGCTCTCGGCTGATCGTCCTCAGGGTCAGGCTCATGTCGGGGCGCTCCTCGGGCTGGTGTGTCCCCATGGGTACAGGGGCTCCGGCTCTCGCGCCGAAGCCTACTGCGCCCCGCGAGCGCCCTGTCTGGCCGTACGGAACCTTGGGACCGACCGGTACACGGCCCGGACGACGGACGGTGTTATCCGGACGTCCGGACGCTTGGATTCGGCCGCTTGGCCCGATGGCAAGGGAACAGCCCGGCAGGACGACGGCCAACCAGCCGCCGCCCTACCGTACTTGTGTGACGGAGTCAGCCGAGGACCCCGCCGAAGAGACCTCCATGGGCCATGCCGAGGAAGAAGCCCACAGCCGAGGCACCGAGACCCACGATCATGCCGAAGCGCTCACGGGTCGTCTCCGAGACGAACTGCCCGTACGCGCCGGTCAGGATCCCCACCAGCCCTGTCCAGGAACTCAGCAGGTGCAGGTTGGGGAACAACGCCGTGACGAACGAGACCGCTCCGAGCACCAAGGTCACGGCGAGCAGGATGTTCTGCAGCGGATGCGGCTTGTGGTCGGTGGCGAAGAGGGATCCGGCGATGTTGGGTCGCGCTGTCTGTGCCATGGGGCACCTCCTGCGGAAGGCGGCGCATCGTAGCGCCATACACACCCGATGTGTACAGATTGACGGTCTACACCACCGGATTTCAACCGGAAGCCGGTGTACGGGTACTCTGTATCGTCTGCAGCAGTGTCTGCCCAGGCCACAGCAGGGATTCCTCGCAGGGACCCCGATTGTCAGTGGCAGCCGATACCGTTGCGTACGCATCACAACCCTCCTGCCACGGAACGACCGTGGCCGCTGAGTCCAAAGGAGGTGGGTTCCACATGCGTCACTACGAGGTGATGGTCATCCTCGACCCCGATCTGGAGGAGCGCGCCGTCGCCCCCCTGATCGAGAACTTCCTCTCCGTCGTCCGTGAGGGCAACGGAAAGGTGGAGAAGGTCGACACCTGGGGCCGTCGTCGTCTCGCGTACGAGATCAAGAAGAAGCCCGAGGGGATCTACTCGGTCATCGACCTGCAGGCCGAGCCCGCGGTCGTCAAGGAGCTCGACCGCCAGATGAACCTGAACGAGTCGGTCCTCCGGACCAAGGTCCTCCGCCCCGAGACCCACTGAGCCCTCCCGCTCAGTCGATCCTGGGATCCGAGTAGCACCACAAGCAGCCAGCAGCAAACCCGCCGAGAGGTTCCCCCATGGCAGGCGAGACCGTCATCACGGTCGTCGGCAACCTTGTCGATGACCCCGAGCTGCGCTTCACCCCGTCCGGTGCGGCGGTCGCGAAGTTCCGTGTCGCGTCCACTCCCCGTACCTTCGACCGTCAGACCAACGAGTGGAAGGACGGCGAGAGCCTCTTCCTGACCTGCTCGGTCTGGCGTCAGGCGGCGGAAAACGTCGCCGAGTCGCTCCAGCGAGGCATGCGCGTCGTCGTGCAGGGCCGGCTGAAGCAGCGGTCCTACGAGGACCGTGAGGGCGTCAAGCGCACGGTCTATGAGCTGGACGTCGAGGAAGTCGGCGCCAGCCTGCGCAATGCCACGGCCAAGGTCACCAAGACCACAGGCCGCGGTGGCCAAGGTGGTTACGGCGGCGGCGGTGGCGGTGGCGGCGGCTGGGGCGGTGGCCCCGGCGGCGGTCAGCAGGGCGGCGGCGCTCCCGCCGACGACCCGTGGGCGACCGGCGCTCCCGCCGGTGGCAACCAGGGCGGCGGCTGGGGCGGAAGCTCCAGCGGCGGTGGCGCTGGCGGTGGCGGCGGCTACTCGGACGAGCCCCCCTTCTAGGCCTTCAGGCCTGCGGCCTTCGGGCCGGTCAGGCCTCCGGGTCGAGGGCGGGTCGTACCCAAACTTCTTGATCACACAGGAGAAACATCATGGCGAAGCCGCCTGTGCGCAAGCCGAAGAAGAAGGTCTGCGCTTTCTGCAAGGACAAGGTCCAGTACGTGGACTACAAGGACACGAACATGCTGCGGAAGTTCATTTCCGACCGCGGCAAGATCCGTGCCCGCCGCGTGACGGGCAACTGCACGCAGCACCAGCGTGACGTCGCCACGGCTGTCAAGAACAGCCGTGAGATGGCGCTGCTGCCCTACACCTCCACTGCGCGCTAAGGGAAGGGTGACCGACACATGAAGATCATCCTCACCCACGAGGTCTCCGGCCTCGGCGCTGCCGGTGACGTCGTCGACGTCAAGGACGGCTACGCCCGCAACTACCTGATCCCGCGGAACTTCGCGATCCGCTGGACCAAGGGTGGCGAGAAGGACGTCGAGCAGATCCGTCGTGCTCGCAAGATCCACGAGATCCAGACCATCGAGCAGGCCAACCAGGTCAAGGCCCAGCTCGAGGGTGTCAAGGTCCGCCTGGCCGTCCGCTCCGGCGACGCCGGTCGTCTCTTCGGTTCCGTCACCCCGGCCGACATCGCCTCGGCGATCAAGGCTTCCGGTGGCCCCGAGGTCGACAAGCGCCGCATCGAGCTGGGCGCGCCGATCAAGACGCTGGGCGCTCACGAGACGTCCGTGCGTCTGCACCCCGAGGTGGCCGCCAAGGTCAACATCGAGGTTGTCGCGGCCTGAGCGCTGCGCTTGTTGAAACAGTGTTGTGGGGCCGCACTCTTCGGAGTGCGGCCCCACGCGCTTGCCGGGGAATCGGCCGCTTCTGGCACGGCTGCGGAGTGACTGTTTCACGTGAAACCGCGCTAACAGGGCAATGTTTCACGTGAAACAGCCGCTCCGGCGAGACAGCTGGATGCCTCAGTATCTGCGCCCGCTCAGCGCGTCGCACCCGTGACGACCCAGCGCCCCGAGCGGGATCGCAGCCACAGGGTCAGCATCCGCATCGCCATCATGAGCGCCATCGCTCCCCACAGGGCGGTCAGGCCGCCGCCGAAGGTGGGGACAAGCAGGGCGACGGGGGCGAAGACCGCCAGAGTCAACAGCATTGCCCACGCCAGATACGGGCCGTCTCCGGCGCCCATCAGGACACCGTCGAGCACGAAGACGATTCCGGAGATCGGCTGGGAAAGCGCCACCACGACCAGGGCGGGGAACGCGGCGTCCTGGACGGCCGAGTCACCGGTGAAGAGAGGGACGAACACCGGGCGGGTGACGATCACCAGTAGTCCGAGTACAAGACCGGTGGAGACCCCCCACTGCACCATGCGCCTACAGGCGTCGCGGGCACCCGCGGTGTCGCCCGCGCCGAGGTAGCGGCCGATGATTGCCTGTCCGGCGATGGCGATCGCGTCGAGCGCGAAGGCGAGCAGGCTCCAGAGGGACAGGATGATCTGGTGCGCGGCGACATCTGTGTCGCCGAGTCGCGCGGCGACGGCGGTGGCGATCATCAGGATCGCCCGCAGTGAGAGCGTACGGATCAACAGGGGTGTCCCGGCCTGGGCGGAGGCCCGTATCCCGGCGGCGTCCGGACGCAAGGAGGCGCCGTGCCGCCGGGCTCCACGGACCACGACCCGGAGGTACACCACGGCCATGCCGCACTGGGCGATGACCGTGCCCCAGGCGGAACCGGCAATGCCCAGGCCGACGCCGTAGACGAGACCGGCGTTGAGGGCGGCGTTGGCGACAAAGCCCGAGACGGCGACGTACAGCGGCGTCTTCGTGTCCTGGAGGCCACGCAGGACGCCGGTGGCAGCGAGCACGACCAGCATCGCCGGGATGCCGAGTGCCGAGATCCGCAGATACGTCGTCGCGTACGGGGCCGCGGTGTCCGAGGCGCCGAAGAGGTGCACCAGGGCGGGGGCCGTGGGCAGGACGACGGCGATGACTGCGGCGCCGAGCAGCAGCGCGAGCCAGATGCCGTCCATGCCCTGACGGATGGCGGCGCGTAGATCACCGGCGCCCACGCGACGGGCGACGGCGGCCGTGGTGGCGTACGCGAGGAAGACGAAGACGCTCACGGCGGTGGCGAGAAGGGCCGAGGCGATGCCGAGGCCGGCCAGTTGCGCGGTGCCGAGGTGGCCGACGATGGCGGTGTCGGCCATGAGGAACAGCGGCTCGGCGACGAGCGCGCCGAAAGCCGGAACGGCCAGTGCGACGATCTCTCGGTCGTGCCGACGCCGAGCGGCCTTGGGCGCCGCGGGAGCCTGTGTCATGACCATCAATCTAATCGTCCACAGGTAAGAGATGCAATTGCCTTGCACCCCTTACTTTCTGCTCAGCCGGGCGTGTCGCTGTGGAGTGTTCGAGCTGATCTCGGTCCGACTGGGAAAGTTTTTCTTCTGCACAGCCGGTGGACGGGAAATCCGCAGCTCAGGGCGGGTGGGTCGAATGAGGTGCGGGCTTGTTCACAGGCCTGTCCACCGGGTCGTGCACAGGATTTGGGGAGTTCTCCACAGCATAGGGGCCGTCGTCCACATGGCCTGTGGATAACCAGATTGGCTGACGGTGCCGACGGGCCTACCGTTGTGCGGCGCCCACTCCTCCCGCGGACTTGGAAACTTCGCAAAACCGACGCATCAGAAGCGGAGTTGGGCTTCTTACTTTGTCAGTGTCGTGCTCTAGAAATGAGGTGCACGGCGAGGTCCGCGCTGCGGACGGGAGGAGGTGGCCCGGTGAGCATTTCCGAGCCCTTGGACGAGCCGTGGGCCGACAGCGGGCCCGGCGACCGTCTGCCCCCCTCCCGTCGGCGCAGCAATGGTGGCCGGGGCCGTGACGAGCAACACGACCGAGGCCACGACGATGGCGCGTGGGAGGGAGCGGGCTCGTCCTTCGAGCGCGTACCGCCGCAGGACCTGGACGCCGAGCAGTCCGTTCTCGGTGGCATGCTCCTGTCCAAGGACGCCATCGCGGACGTGGTTGAGGTCCTCAAGGGCCACGACTTCTACAAGCCGGCGCATGAGGCCATCTATCAGGCGATCCTCGACGTCTACGCGAAGGGCGAGCCGGCCGACCCCATCACCATCGCCGCAGAGCTCACCAAGCGTGGTGAGATCACCAAGGTCGGCGGCGCCTCCTATCTGCACACCCTCGTCCAGACGGTGCCGACGGCGGCGAACGCCGAGTACTACGCGGAGATCGTCCACGAGCGTGCGGTGCTGCGCCGCCTGGTCGAGGCCGGGACGCGCATCACACAGATGGGATATGCGGCCGACGACGACGTCGACGAGATCGTCAACAGAGCGCAGGCCGAGATCTATGCGGTCACCGAGCAGCGCACCACCGAGGACTATCTGCCGCTCGGCGACATCATGGAGGGCGCGCTCGACGAGATCGAGGCGATCGGTTCGCGGTCGGGGGAGATGACCGGCGTGCCGACCGGATTCACCGATCTCGACCAGCTCACCAACGGTCTGCACCCGGGCCAGATGATCATCATCGCCGCCCGTCCCGCCATGGGTAAGTCCACTCTCGCCCTGGACTTCGCGCGCGCCGCCTCCATCAGGCACAACCTGCCGAGTGTGATCTTCTCGCTCGAAATGGGCCGCAACGAGATCGCGATGCGTCTGCTGTCGGCCGAGGCACGCGTGGCTCTGCACCACATGCGGTCGGGCACGATGACGGACGAGGACTGGACCCGGCTCGCGCGCCGTATGCCGGATGTCTCGGCCGCACCGCTCTACATCGACGACTCCCCGAACCTGTCGATGATGGAGATCCGCGCCAAGTGCCGCCGCCTGAAGCAGCGCAACGACTTGAAGCTCGTCATCATCGACTATCTCCAGCTGATGCAGTCCGGCGGTTCCAAGCGCTCGGAAAGCCGGCAGCAGGAGGTCTCGGACATGTCGCGAAACCTGAAGCTGCTGGCCAAGGAACTGGAGCTGCCGGTGATCGCGTTGTCGCAGCTCAACCGTGGTCCCGAACAGCGCACGGACAAGAAGCCCATGGTCTCCGACCTGCGTGAGTCCGGATCGATCGAGCAGGACGCCGACATGGTGATCCTGCTGCACCGGGAGGACGCCTACGAGAAGGAGTCCCCGCGCGCGGGCGAGGCGGACATCATCGTCGGCAAGCACCGCAACGGCCCTACGGCCACGATCACGGTCGCCTTCCAGGGCCACTACTCGCGCTTCGTGGACATGGCGCAGACCTGATCCGGGAGCCTGTAGGGTCTCAGATTTCGCTGCACAGTCTCACGCTCCGCTTCACATTGGCTGCATTTATGAAGCGCCTGTGAGACAAGCAGGTCGGCGCGTTCGCTCTTTCGGGCTACGTGGCTCCGAGCTCAGGCGGCTGCTCTCGACGGTGGGCAGTCTGGTCGTACGGACCACGGTCTGGGTGGGGGTACGTCGTGAGCATTGCTGCGGAAGTCGTGGTCAGAGTGCGTCGCCATGATCGCGACGAGGTCGAGGAGTATGCCTGGCCCGCCGCTTCCAAGGATCTGTTGGCCTCCGCGGCGCCGTGGCGGGTATTCCGCTGGCACCGAGGGCAAAAGCACTACTCGGGTACCTACTGGTCGGCGACCATGCACGACCACGTGATCTACGAGTCCCGCCTGGAGCTGGCCCGATTGCTCTTCGCGGACTTCGATCGCAGCGTCCACGGCATCGTGGCTCAGCCCTTCCTGCTTCAGACCGTGCTGGAAGGGAAGGTCCGCAAGCACATCCCGGACTATCTCCTGTTCACCGACCAGGTGCCGGTGATCGTTGACGTCAAGCCACTGCACCGTCTGTCCAGGCCCGAGGTCGCGTTCACCTTCGATTGGACCCGGCAGGCGGTGGAGGCGCGCGGATGGAAGTACGAGGTCTGGAGCGAGCCTCCGACGGTGGAGCTGGAGAATGTCCGATTCCTGGCGGGTTACCGCAGGGACTGGCTGTTCAGCGCGGCCCTGCTGGAAGACCTTCGTGGAATTGATCTCGATGGGGTGCCCTTGGGGCGGGCTGCGGCCTGTCTGCCCTGCCAGCCGGGACCCCAGGTCCGGTCAGCCATCCATCATCTGCTCTGGACGCAGAGTCTTGTTACCGATCTCGACCAGCCGCTCGGCCCGTCGTGCACGCTGCGGCAGGCGGCATGAGCAGGGCCGGGGCTCGCGTCGGAGTCGGTACGCGATTCCGCTACGACGGAGCGACCGTCGAAGTCGTCGAGCCGGCGGCGACGACCAGGGGAAACGAGGTGGTCCTCAAGGACGGGCATGGCTGTGTCCGGCGGCTGTCCCTGAAGGAGCTGTTGTTCTCCGACCGTGCCGAGATCGTTCCTGACCAGGCCGGTCCGTCGGCAGATGATGCTGAGGAGATCGCTTCGGTTGTCCTGAGCCAACTGCGTGATGATGAGCGACGGAAAGTCCTCGAACGAGCGGAACATGTCCGCGAGGTCCTGACGGGCTACCGCTCGGGCGGTGCGGAACTCGTACGCGAAGGAGAACCTCGCACCGAGTACGGGGCCAGTGAGCCAGCCGAGGCCAAGTATGCAGCGAAGGCTCGGGAACTTGGGGTGTCGGTCCGCTCGATCAAGCAATGGGTCGCTGATTTTCGGCGTCATGGTGAGGCCGGGCTTGTCTCGAAGCGCGGCTTGTCCGGACCGCCGCAGCCGTCGGTCGATGACCGGTGGGTGGAGACCGCGCTGGAGGTGATGGTCGAGCACACCGATCAGTCGAAGCCGTCGCGGACGCTGGTGATTGAGCGGACGCGGGCCCGGGTGATTGCCCGGTTCGGTCCGGAGGTGGTGCCGCAGCCGAGCAGGGCGACTGCGTTTCGGGTTCTGGAGGGCCTGGAGAGGAGGCATCCGCTGTTCCGGCTGAGTACGAAGCGGAACCGGGATATCGCGGATCGTCCGGAAGGTCCGTACGGGAAGCTGCGGCCGACGCGGCCGGGCGAGTACCTGCTGATGGACACCACACGGCTGGACGTCTTCGCGTTCGACCCGCTGACCTTGAAGTGGGTGCAGGCCGAGCTGAGTGTCGGGATGGATTGGTACACCCGCTGCATCACAGGGATCCGGCTCACCCCGGTCTCGACGAAGGCGGTGGACGTCAGCGCGGTGCTCTTCCAGTCGTTTAGGCCGAGGCCGGCGGAACGGGACTGGCCGCGACATGCGGTCTGGCCCGAGCACGGCATCCCCCGCACCGTCGTGGTCGATGTCGAGGGCGCCAGCGGGCCGGGGCTCGCCTCGCCGCCTCTGGTTCCCGAGACGCTGGTGGTGGACCATGGCAAGGTCTATGTCTCCGAGCATCTGACGAGCGTCTGCCGTCGGATGGGCATTTCGATCCAACCAGCGAGGCTGCGAACGGGCCGGGACAAAGGGCCCGTGGAGCGTTATTTCCGCACCCTGCGCGAGGGTCTGCTGCAGGCCCTGCCCGGCTACAAGGGCCCCGACATCCACTCCCGCGGCGAGAGCCCGGAGGACGATGCGTTCTTCTTCCTCGACGAGCTGGAGGCGATCATCAGGGAGTGGACCGCGGCGGTCTATCACTGCCGGCCGCACTCCAGTTTGGTCGATCCGGGTCTGCCGGGGCTGCGGATGTCCCCGGCGAAGATGTTCGAGCACGGGATGGCCAGGGCCGGATACATCGAGGTTCCCCGGGACCGGGATCTCGCCTTCGAGTTCCTGAAGACCGAGTGGCGCACGATCCAGCACTACGGTGTTGAGATCGGCCGCCGCCGCTACAGCGGCCCGGGCCTGCCCGATCCCGGCATCCGCAGCCCCTACGACAGCCCGGTGAAGAACGGCTGGCCGTTCCAGGTCGACCCCGACGACATCACCCGCATCTATTTCCGCGACCTCAATCATCACTGGCAGACGCTGACCTGGGAGCACGCGCCGTCGGCACGGATGCCGCTGAGCGAGGACGCGCTGGCCTTCGCCCGGAAGCTGGCCGCCGCGAAATACCGCTACCCCGACGACCGGCTCGCCGTCGCCGACCTGCTGGAACGCTGGAACCTCGGGCTGGGCACCACGCTCGCCGAGCGGCGCATGGCCCTACGCCTTTCGCGCGAACAGGCCGCCATCGACCTCCCTGACACCGAGCAGGAGGCGGTCGTCTCGCTTCCGCTCGTACGCAGAGCTCTGGGCCAGGACGACGGGCTGGCAGAGACCGACCTCCAGGAGTCGGTGGCCGAGACGGGCGATGACGACGAGGCCGACCTCGACGACCTCGCTCAGGAGAGCGACTTCTACGCGGACGCCCTGGAGGACGTGTGAGTACGGCCAGTCTGCCGAACCTGGGCAACCTGGCCCTGTCGCGGAAAGAAGACCTCAAAGCGTTCGCCGAGGCTGCCCGCCGCGACCAGCCCGAGGTGCTGACCCGTCCCCAGCTGAACGCCTTGAGCGAGCCGGCGAGAGCCGAGTACGACCGTCGACGGCGTGACTGGCACGCGAATCTCGGCCCGATCAAGACGCCTCAGCTTGCCGAACTGCACGATGACTTGTGGGACATCGTCGACAGCAACCTGCAGGACGGGGACAAGGCCAAGGGAGCGGTGGCCGTTGACGCCTTCCCCGGTCTGGGGAAGACCACCTCGGTGCTGGCCTTCGCTCGGGAGTTCCACCGCAGGGAGATCGCCGAACAGGGAGAGTTCACCGCGGCCGGGCATGAACGCTGGCCCGTCTGCAGGGTCGGTCTCACCGGCAACACCGGGATGAAGGACCTCAACCGGGCCCTGGTGGAGTTCTTCGGCCACCCCGGTCGCATCCGCGGGACCACCGCCCAGCTCGGCCAGCAGGCACTGGACTGCGTTCTGTCCTGCGAGGTCCGTGTCCTGGTACTCGATGATCTGCACTTCCTGAAGTGGGGGAAGACGAACGGCATTGAGGTCAGCAACCACCTCAAGTGGATCGCCAACGAGTTCCCCGTGACCCTGGTGATGATCGGTGTCGGTCTCGCGGGGAAAGGCTTGTTCAGCGAGGGGGACAGGCAGAGCGATGCGGCCCTGGCCCAGACGGGCCGTCGCACCACCCGGCTGGGCATGCCTCCCTTCACCATCAAGAACGAGAAGGGGCGGCGGGCTTGGCGGCAGATGCTGCTGGCCCTCGAACAGCGGGTTGTCCTCGCGGACAAGTACCCCGGCATGCTCGCCGATGATCTGTCTGACGACCTCTTCGCCCGCAGCACTGGGCATATCGGGTCACTCATGACACTGATCAACCGTGGATGCCAGCGGGCCGTCCGCAGCGGCGCCGAACGCCTCAGCCGCGATCTGCTCGCCGGAGTGAAGAACGACGAGGCATCCGAAAACGGCCGCCAGGAGCTCGAAGCCGCCCTGCAGACAGGGCGTTTGACCAGCCGCCCTCGGCCCAGCCGCAGGAAAGCAGCATGACGGCCGCACCGAGGACACTGCCACTCAGACTGCAGCCCGTTGAAGGAGAAGCCCTCGACTCCTGGCTGGAAGCCGTGGCCCACCGGCATCACAGCCCGCTCGGGAACCTCCTGGAAGCCCTCGGCCTGCCTGCACCCAGAGGCCGGCAAGCCCCGCAGGGCCCCGGCCCAACGGACCGGACGATCATGCTGCGGCCGCATGAGGTCTCGGCCATCGCGCATGCGACAGGCGTCGAGCCGGCGCAGATCATCCGCATGACGCTCGCCCATTTCCATGGGAAGGCCCTCCTTTTGAGGGAGCACCAGCCCCGCGTCAACCGCCACGTTCTGTGGGGCCGTGCCTCAGGATCACGATTCTGCCCCGACTGCCTTGCTTCCTCCGGCGGGCGGTGGCAGCTGACCTGGCGCCTCGGATGGTCCTTCGCCTGCGTCCACCACCTGCGACTCCTCGCCGACACCTGTCCCTGCTGCGGCAACACGCAACGAGATCGTCCCCATCAGAACACGCAGATCCCCCACCCTGGACGCTGCCGAAGAGTCCGGAATCGTGAACCGGGTGATCGCCGCCCGGGCCGCTGCGGCCATGACCTCACCGACGTTCCCACGCTCGCGCTGCCTGCCGGGCACTTCGCTCTGCGAGCGCAGAGCCTGATCCTGGACGCCATCACCTCCGGGGTCGCCCAGTTCGGCGTTTACGCGAGATCACCTCAACCAGTCGCGGTCGCTCTGGCCGACATCCGCACGGTCGCGAGCCGTCTCCTGGCCACCGCCAACCTCGCAGAACTGTCGTCCGTGGTCCCCGCGGACCTGATCGAAGAACACCAGACCGTTCCCCGCAGTCGCCGCATGGCGCTGAAGCGACCGGGCTTCATGGCACCGCCTACCGCGGTCAGTACTGCCGTTGCGGTCGCAGCAGCCCTGAAAGCCCTGATCGAACCGGACATCCAGCAGGCGGGCAGCATTATGCGTGACCTCCTGCAGGCGATGAAACGGGAAGACCGGCTCAGGTTCAAGGAGTCGTCGCAACACTTCTACTTTGTGTTGATAGTAGGTGATTGTTGAGAGTCTCGGCGGGTGTTCTCCAGCCAAGGGTCTTACGGGGTCTGCCGTTGAGGGCCGTGGCGACGGCAGCGAGATCCTCGCGGGTGTGCCTGCCGAGGTCGGTGCCCTTCGGGAAGTACTGCCGCAGCAGGCCGTTGGTGTTCTCGTTCGTTCCCCGCTGCCAAGGACTGTGCGGGTCGGCGAAGTAGATCTCCAGACCGGTGTCGATGCGGAGCTGGGCGTGCTGCGCCAGCTCCGAACCCTGGTCCCAGGTCAGTGACTTGCGGAGCTGGGCGGGCAGGTCGGTGATCGCCTCCGCGAGAGCTTCACGTACGGCCTCGGCGCCGTGACCGGCCAATGCGGGGCCGTTCTTGGCCCGTGGGCCACCGTGGCCGGGCATGGGTGGCAGGTGCAGCAGCATCGTGAACCTGCTGGTGCGTTCCACCAGGGTGCCGATCGCGGAGCTGTTCAGACCGATGATGAGGTCGCCCTCCCAGTGACCGGGAACCGCTCGGTCCTCCGCCTCGGCCGGCCGCTGACTGATCAGCACCTCCTCGGTGACGAACTTCTTGCCCCGGCCGGCGGTCCGGGCGCGAGGAACCCGCAGGGCCCGGCCGGTGCGCAGGCAGGCGACGAGCTCACGTTTCAGCGCTCCGCGGCCCTGGATGTAGAGGGCCTGGTAGATCGCCTCGTGCGAGATGCGCATGGACTCATCATCGGGGAAGTCTGCCCTCAGCCGGTGCGAAATCTGCTGCGGGCTCCACGAGTTCACCCAACGGCGGTCCTGACGCCTGGGCTTGTTCCGTCCCTTCCACCGTGGCGCCAAGGGTCCCGGCACCGGCGTACCGTCCGGGTGACGGAGCTCTCCGGCAAGGCGGTCCTGGACGTACTCATGCAGCCGTTCGTTGTCGGCCAGTTTGGACGTCTTCGGCCGCCGCGCGGCCAGTTCGGCCTTCCACTGCGCAATCGAGGCCCGGTAGGTGAGCTGCCCACCGCGCGTGGCGGCATTGCGCCGCACCTCCCGCGAGATCGTCGAAGGGTCCCTGCCCAGCCTGCGGGCG
>NZ_JBSFUU010000050.1:0-72974 GCF_053591955.1 Streptomyces sp. NPDC002845
GGCAGAGCTGATCGACGGCTGCCTCACCGAGACCGGATTACTCATGGGCGCCGGATGATCTACCGGCCCGCCACTGCGAGTTCAACCTCAGTACGGCCCGAGAATGCCCCGCGGCAGGCAAACGCTCGGGTTGTGCGGCTACGGGCTGCTACGGCTGTTGTTGCAGCCATGCTCGGCCCTCCCCGCATCGCCTTCATGGGCGCCCGGACGAGGACGAGGCGAGCGCTGGCATGCATCATGGAGCATTAACTCTTGCGTTAACATCGGCATCGTGGCTCAATGGGAAGTGGTCCTCGTCGCGGAGGTTGCGGCGTGGTTCGAGAGGCTGGCCGAGGCGGACTGGGAGAGCGCTGAGCAGGTGGAAGACGCCATCGACATGCTGGCGGCCACAGGTCCAACGCTTGGCCGTCCACTGGTGGACCGGATCAAGGGTGCTGAGAATCATCACCTGAAAGAGTTGAGGCCGGGATCGTCTGGGAGCAGCGAGATCCGGATCCTCTTCGTTTTCGATCCGGTGCGGCGGGCAGTGCTGCTGGTGGCCGGCGACAAAGCCGGAAACTGGCAACGCTGGTACAACGTCAACATCCCGATTGCTGAGGAGCGCTACCAGGCGCATCTAGTCGATCTTGAGACCAGGGAGTATGAATGAGCACGGTCAGCTGGGAGGAGACCAAGCGTAAGGCTCGCGAGCGGCGTGAAGCCGCTGGGTTGCCCGTGCGGTCTGTTCAGGAGAAGCAGGCAGCCATGGACAGGCTGACTGCAGAGGTGCGCGCTCACAAGCTCGCGGAGGTGCGGCACGAGCAGGCGCTGACTCAGCGTCAAGTTGCCGCCTCGATGGGAGTCTCAGCGCCTCGCGTCTCCGCGATCGAGCGTGGCGAACTGGATCGGGCAGAAGTCGCGACGCTCCGAGCGTACGTGGAGGCACTCGGTGGCCGGTTGCGTGTGGTCGCAGACTTCGGCGATGCGGAGTACACCGTCGCCTAATGGGAGCTGCCGGGTCGGAGAGACTCGGTGCCGTAGCCGCTTGGCGATCCCCTCTTTACCGCCATACGGCCACCTCGACCGTCGGGCGCTCGGGAACAGCGCGGAGAAGATCTGACAATGTTGAAGGCCCAGGTCTCTGACCTGGGCCTTAGTCATGGAGCGGGTGACGAGAATCGAACTCGCGCTCTCAGCTTGGGAAGCTGATGTTCTACCATTAAACTACACCCGCGTAAGACGCCGGTCGGGAGGCCGGTGTCCGGACGCGTCGTTACTTTACCTCATGCCGGGCCCCACGTGCTGAAGCCGTCGGGGTCCGGGTGCGTTTGAGGGGTGGGACGGGGCTGCGGGGGCGGGGAGTTGGGGCGTACGGTGGAGGGGTGGAAGAGGGTCTGGGTGGGCCTCTGGGGAAGTCGGAGTGCCGCCTGGAGGGCCGTCCCTTTCATCCCGTAATGTGGCTTTCGTCGTCAGGTCGTCAGCCAGACGCGGCTCTTGGGGAAGGGACTCTTGGACTTGATGGAGCGCACCGTCGTCCGCTGTGCCGAAGGGCACGTGTTCACCACCGCTTCGTTCCCGATGCAGCAGGCCGAGCGGCTCGGCCCCGGGCGGCTCATCCGATGTCCGCGGTGTGCCCGGCTTCGCAATGTCGTGCCGGTCAGTATGGAGAAGCGGTAGCGGTAGCCGTCGTGGAGTAAGCGGAGGAGTTGGTAGCGGCAGGCGCGCGGTCGTCCGGGTTGTGGGCGGTCCGCGCGTCTTGCGTATCCTCGGGGAGTGCTTCTCTCAGACAAGGACATCCGGGCCGAGATCGACGCCGGTCGGGTGCGGATCGAACCGTACGACGAATCCATGGTGCAGCCGTCGAGTGTCGACGTGCGTCTCGACCGCTTCTTCCGGGTGTTCGAGAATCACCGGTACCCCCACATCGACCCCTCCGTCGAGCAGGCGGACCTCACGCGGCTTGTCGAGCCCGAGGGTGATGAGCCGTTCATTCTGCATCCCGGGGAGTTCGTGCTCGCCAGTACGTATGAGGTCATCACCTTGCCCGACGATCTCGCGTCCCGGCTGGAGGGCAAGAGTTCGCTCGGGCGGCTCGGGCTTGTCACCCACTCCACGGCCGGGTTCATCGACCCCGGGTTCTCCGGGCATGTGACCCTTGAGCTCTCCAACCTCGCCACTCTTCCGATCAAGCTCTGGCCGGGCATGAAGATCGGGCAGCTGTGCATGTTCCGGCTCAGCTCGCCGGCCGAGTCTCCGTACGGCAGTGAGCGGTACGGGTCCCGGTATCAGGGGCAGCGGGGGCCGACCGCCTCGCGGTCCTTCCTCAACTTTCACCGGACCCAGGTGTGAGAGCGGAGCGTGAGCATGTCCCGGGTGCGTGAGAACCTCACGTACGACGCGTTCGGTGGCGCCGTCCGCGAGCTTGCCCAGACCATCGCCGATGACGGGTACGAGCCCGACATCATCCTCTCCATCGCGCGAGGCGGTGTCTTTGTCGCCGGTGGGCTCGCTTACGCCCTTGACTGCAAGAACATCCACCTTGTGAATGTGGAGTTTTATACGGGGGTGGGGACCACCCTTGACATGCCCGTCATGCTCGCGCCTGTTCCGAACGTGATCGACTTTTCCGACAAGCGCGTTCTCATCACGGACGACGTCGCCGATACGGGCAAGACCCTCAAGCTCGTCCACGACTTCTGTCTCGACACCGTCGCCGAGGTGCGGTCGGCCGTCGTCTATGAGAAGTCCCACTCCCTCGTGAAGTGCGAGTACGTGTGGAAGCGGACGGATGAGTGGATCAACTTCCCCTGGAGCGTCGAGGCGCCCGTCGTGCGGAGGGCCGGGCAGGTTCTCGACGCCTAGAGAGGGCGTGGAGAGACGCTGCTGAGGAGAGGGCATCGTGCAAGAGCCCCTGGTGCACCACCAGCACCAGGGGCTCTTGTCGTACGCGTACTTACTAGAACGTACCCAGCTTGATGATCGACAGGATCGCGATCAGCTGGATCGCCGACGCGCCCAGCGCCTTCGGCCACGGCAGGTCGTGGGACTTGGAGACCATGAGGGTGAGGAGGGCGCCCGCGCCGACCCAGGTGGCCCAGCCGAGGATCTGGACGAACGGGGCGTCGCCGCCCGCGAACATCGCGACGACCAGGCGGGGCGCGTCCGTGAGGCACATGATCAGCATGGAGAGGCCGACCGTGGGCTGCCAGGCGCCGTCGCCGCCGAACTGGCGGGCCAGGGTGTGGGTGACCATGCCCAGGATGAACGTGCTGATCACCATCGCGATCGCCGTCGTCAGGACGATCGGGACCGCGTTCGACAGTGTGGCGTTGATCGCGTCCGTGCGGGTGTCGTCGAAGCCGAAGACGGCGAGGAGGCCGTAGAGGAACGTCACGATGAGGGCCGGGCCCCACATCGTGTAGTCGCGCATGACGAGGAAGGTCTGATTGGGGCTCGTGACGATGCCCTTCAGCAGTTCCTTCCAGCGCAGGCGCGGGCCCACCGGCGCGGGCGGAGTCTGGCCCGCGTGGTACGTGCCGCCCTGGTTGTACGGGTCGTCGATCGAGAACGCCTGGGTGTGGCCCGGGTTGTTCGCCGCGTACGGGTCGGGGCCGCCTCCCTGATGGCCCTGGTGGGGGGCGCCGTCGCCGAAGTACTCCGGCTCGTCGCCGTGCCCATGCCCGCCGTGGCCGCCCTGGCTTCCGTACGGCGGTTGCGTGCCGCCGTACGGCTGCTGCGGGGGCGCCTGGGGGTAGCCGTACGACGGGCCGCCGCCTTGCGGGGCCTGCTGTCCGTACGGGGGGTTCTGCGGTCGCGCTTGCGGAGCGCCGTTGTTCCGGCCGCCGCGTCCCATCCTGAATCCAGCCACGTCATCGAACGTACCTGGTCCTGGAGATCGGCGTGGCGGGGCGGGGGTGACAGGACCTGCTTTGCGGCTGACCTGTGACATCCCCTAAGGGACCGTCAGGGGATTCGTCAGGGGGTTTGTCAGGGGCTTCGTCAAGGGTCGGTCCTCGGCGGTTCCCCGGGGGTTCCTCAAGGGAGCGCGGGGTCAGCTCCAGAAGTCGTTGCTCTTGTCGATGTCCTCGATGCATTCGTCGATGTCGGTGATCTTGTCTCCGACGATACGGAAGACGAGAGCGCCGTTCTCCTCGAAGCGCCGGCCCTCGCGCTCGGCCGTGAAACGGTGCACGGACACCGCGTGGCCTCGGCCGTCGACCAGCACGTGGCGCAGGTCGACACGGACGCTGCTGTTCGTCTCCTCGAAGAGGCGGCGGTACATGCCGAGAATCGAGTCCACGCCCTTGAAGTCGCCCGACAGGGGGTGACTGCCGGGCACGTGGTGTGTGCAGTCCCCCGACATCAGCTCGCGCAGGGTGTCCATGTCCCCGCGGGAGAAGGCGTCGTAGCCCTTGCGGACGAGGGTCGCGTGCGGGTTTTCAGCCATGGGAATCGCCGCCCTTCTGGTGTTCTGGCGGATTGGTGGCTGATGTGTCTCATTGTCCGGCTGTCGTGCCGCGTGGGCGAGTGGATCACCTGGGGGTGGTGCCGAGTTCACACCAGACGTACTTGCCGCCCGTGCCGTTGATGCGGAACCGGCCCCAGTCGTCGGCGTACGCGTCGACGAGGCGCAGGCCTCGGCCGGCTTCGTCGGTGGTGGGGGTGGTGGGGGTGGTGGGGGTGGTGGGTTGATCGTGTTCGGGGGTGTGGGGTCCGTGTCCCAGGCGCCCAAGCGGAAGGAGGGGCCCGACTGCCGGACCTTCAGGGCGGCCGGGCCCTCGGTGTGCCGGATCGCGTTGGTGAGCAGTTCGGAGGCGACCAGCACCGCCGGTTCGATGAGGGTGGGGAGGTGGTGGGTGGTCAGGATGTCGCGCAGGGCGCGGCGGCAGATGCGGACGGCTCGGGGGTCGTTGGGGGCGTAGAGGGTGCACTCCCAGGGGGGTGGCACGGGCATAGGGGTCTCCCGGTGAGGGGTGAGGGGTGAGGGGTGAGGGGTGAGGGGTGAGTGCAAGAGACGCCCTCCTCCTCCGCGAAAGCGACGAGCCCGGAACCGTCATTCGAACCGACCGCCCTGGACTCGCCGCCCTCATACGCCACCTACGCCACGCCGACCGTCACTGACCGATCGGCGAGCCGAAGCCGGGGCGGCTGCCCAGGGCGATGTCCCGTGCCGTGATTCGCTTCGCGCCCGTCGTCGTCAGGCCGGTCTTCGTGCCGCGCAGGCCGCGGCCGTACCGGGGACGCCTGCCACGTCCTGGCTGTACGTCTTGGAGCCGGACGCCTTCAGGCCGGAGGCCGAGCCGTACAGGACGGTCACCGTGCCCGCGTACTCTTCCTGCCCCAGGCCTCACCGGGGGCGCCGACCGCGACGAAACAGCGGCGCCCCGTACCTCCGGTGTGGACCGGGAGTGCGGGGCGCCGTTGGGTGTGTGGATGGCCTCGGCGTACGTCAGTTGGCCGCGTTGCCGCCGAGCACCGGGTCCCCGGCCGTGGAGATGCCGAGGCTCTTCGCGCCGAACAGGCGGGCGCCGGAGGTGACGATCCGCTTGCCGCCGGACCGCAGGTACGTCAGCGAGCCGTTGAACGCGTTCTCGCCGTACGCGCCGATCGTCAGGTCCGCCCTGCCGTCGCCCGTGACGTCGGTCAGCTTCACCTCGCTGCCGAAGTTGTCGTCCTTCTCGTTCGAGTCGGGGACGCCGGGCTTGTTCTGGGTGAAGTACTGGGCGCCCGAGCGCAGCTTGAGGCCGGAGGCTGAGCCGTACAGGACGGTCACGGCGCCCGCGTTCCGCACCCCGTTGAGGTCCTCGCCGAGCGCGCCGATCGCGAGGTCGGCATACCCGTCGCCGTTGATGTCGCCGAGCGACAACTCGGCGCCGAAGTTGTCGCCGACCTCGGACCTGTCGGGCACGCTGCCGCTGTTCTGGGAGACGGCGACCGCCCTGCCCGGGCCGGAGGCCGAGCCGTACACGATGTGGACCTTGCCGCCCTTGACCGCACGGGAAGGGTTGTTGTTCGCGGTCGGCTCCCACTGCTGGCCGGTGACGAGGTCGCCGTAGCCGTCGCCGTTGATGTCGGCGACGCCGGTGATGTAGCCGCGCTTCAGCTCCTTCACCCCGCCCGCCCGGCCGAGACCGCCGGACGCGCCCGGGAAGTAGAAGTTGGTGTTCCAGCCGGCCGAGCTGTCGGTCTCGAAGCCGTTGACGATCAGGTCGGTCTTCCTGTCGCCGTTCACGTCGCCCGCGGTGAGGACCAGCGCGCCGGTCCTGCTGCCGGTCCGGATGTTCGCCTTGATCGTGTACTTGTGGCCCACCGCGCCGGACTTGGTGATCTTGCGCCCGAAGACGTGGACCTTGGCCCCGGAGGAGCCGACCGCCAAGTCGTCCCTGCCGTCGCCGTCGAAGTCCCCGGAGGCCAGGGACTTGCCCCAGCGGGTGTGGGACGAGGGCGCCGGGTCCTTGATCGTCGTACCGCCGCGCAGACCGTTCGCGGAGCCCCAGATGATCATCACGTGGCCGCCGTCGGCGTCGCCGCGCACGCTGTCCAGGTAGGCCGAGACGGCCAGGTCGTCGAAGCCGTCGCCGTTGAAGTCGCCGTACGCGCTGACCCAGCCGAAGCCGTCGCCCGCCTCGGCCTGGTCCGGGATGCCCCGGGTGTTCTGGCTGATCGTGGTGCGCTTCGTGGCGCGCAGGCCGTTCGGGGAGCCGTACAGGGCGACGATCTGCCCTGCGTTCTTCTTGCCGCCGACGGCGGCGTTGCCCGCCGAGAAGGCGACATCGCCGTAGCCGTCGTTGTTGAAGTCCGCCATGGGATGGTGGACGCTGTCGGCCGCCGTCGCGGTCGCGGCCGAGAACGTCAGCAGACCGCCCGTCAGCGCGACCGTGGTGGCCGTCGCGAGGGCGAGTCGCAGGTGCTGCTGCTTGCGCATGCGGGGAGTCTCCTGCTGCACGCGGGGCGCCCTGAGGGGACGCCCGTAGTCGATGGGGTGCCGTCCTGGCCGTGCCTCGGGGCAGGCGGGCGGCTTACAGGAGACCGTTGGGGGTGGGGGAGGGTTGTACGGGAGTTCGGATTATTTCTGGGCTGGTGGGGCGGATGGGGTGCATGGTGCCGTCGTATGGCCGTTGGCCGTGCGATGTCGTCCGTTACTCGGGCGTGAACTCGTACTGCAGCTCGTAGAGATGCCCGGCTTTCACCATCGTCGTCGCTTCGACGGGGCGTCGGTGGTCGGTGTAGACGGTGCGGAGGGTGTACAGGACGGGCAGGCTGCCGGGGAGGCGGAGGGCCTGGAACTGCTCCTGGGTGGGGATTCTGGCGGAGACCCGGTCCACGCTGAGGCGGGGCGGGTGGCCGAGTTCGGTGAGGAGGGCGGGGGTGCCGCCCTTGATCCTCCGGCGGTCCATCAGGGGCGTGCCGCGCGCGATGTCCAACGGGTAGTAGGACTTGACGAGTTCGGCGGGTTCGTCGTCGATCAGCAGGAGCTGGCTGCGGAGCAGGGCCGTGCCGCCGTCGGGGAGTCCGAGGGCGGTGGACACGTCCGCGGGTGGGCGGGTCTCCGTCACGTCGAGGAGCGTGATGCGGGCGTGCGCGCCGTGCTTGGCTGCCTCGCCGAGCCAGAGGTACGTCTGTCCGGTGGCGGCCGGTGCCAGGGACGCGGCGGGGCGCATCGTGCGCTGCCGGTGCTCGCGGACCGTGACGGCCGCACCCGCGCGTCCGATCACCAGGCGTTCGTCCTTGAGGAGTTGCAGGGCCTTCTGCACGGTGGCGTTGGAGGCGTCGAAGCGGGTCTTGAGCTGTGTGGTGGAGGGCAGGCTGACTCCGGGTGGGAGTTCACCGCTGAGGATGTCGTCGCGCAGGTCGGCGGCGATCCGCTCGTGCAGGGAGCGGCGGTCGGGGGCGTCCGGTTCGGCCTTGGGCACGGTCTCGTCATCCGATCCTGAGCTCGTAACGCAACTGCTGTCGCAGGGCGGGCATCACCATACGGTCGACCTGGATGGGGCGGTCGTCGCGGTCCAGGGTGATCCTGGTCAGCCGCAGCACCGGCTCGCCGTGCGCGGTCCGCAAGGCCTGCCGCTCCTCCTCGTTGGGCATCCCGGCGCTCACGTCCTCACGGACAAGGGCGCCGACGTGCCCGAGTCCGGCCAGCAGGGTGACGGCTCCGCCGGGGATCTTGGCCTTCTCCGCCAGGGGGGTGCCGCGGGCGATGCCGATGGGGAAGTAGGTGTCGGTCAGTTCGTTGGGCTGGTCGTCGAGGAGGATCAGCCGCCTCCGTACGACGACCGGCTCCTCCTCGGCGATCCCGAGCAGCCGGGCCACTTCGGCTGGTGCGGGCACCTCTCCGGCATGGACGATGCGCTGGGTGCCGCGACGGCCCTGGGCTGCGGCATCGGCCGGCCAGGCATCGCCCTGCCCCTGCTCGCGCGGGGTCAGGTACGGCATGGACGTGCTGACCCACCTGTTTGCGCTCATGAGACCCTCCCGGATGACCGACGGTTGTGCCGACCTTGCCGGTTTACATAGTAAGCGACTTGGTGTTTCCCGCCCCCATGGGCAAACCTTGCTGCTTTTCGCGAATAGCGTTAATGCGCTGTGTGTTGGAAGGTCACCAGCGACCCCGATCGGAACCGATGACATGGCCAACCTCATCCGCCGCATCGCCGCCCTCCTGGCCGCCCCGCGCGGCAGACACCGCCGCCCCGCACCACTGCCGAGCCCGGCGTTCACCGCTCCGCCCCCGCCGCCCGACATCCCCCTCCCCGCCCACCGCAGCCCGTACGGGCTCGACACTCCGCTCGACGGCACTGCCACCGTGGCCGTACGCCCGTACGTGGCCGCGCACGAACAACGGCAGCGGCGCCGCGAACTGGCCCTGGCCGCGCTGGGACTGGACCTGCCCGGTTCGTACTGGATCCACGGGGCGGAGGTGGCCTGATGGAGCCGCAGGCCGAAACACCGAAGCCGGAGCGGCCGTCACAGGCCGTACGCCTGCTGCCCTGGACCGGCGTCGAGGGCAAGCCCTGCTACCTGATCGCGGACAGCTCCGGCGGCCCCGTGACCCGCCTGGCCGACGCCGTCGAATCCGTTCAGCTGGACATGGGTGCCCAACTCCTCGCCCACGCCCGCGAGTTACTCCCGAACGCCCCGCAGGGGGAACTCCGCTTCCTTGCCGAGCGCCTGACCGAGGCGCTCCACGACGCACTCCGCGTCGCCGAGATCCGAGGGCGGCGTGGCGACCACGTGAGGTGGCCTCACCCATGAGTCCCTCGCCGCCACCGAACCACCGCCGAACAAGTCGTCATGACCTCACCGCACCCCGACACCCCACCGGGCCCCGGCTTCGTCGTCGGCATCGCCGCCGCCGCAACCGGCATCCACCACGCAGACGGGCATGGCGTCGCCCAACTGCCATCTCTTGCTGGTGACTCCCGTCGGTGAACTACTGCTGCTTGACTGGGCCCTTTCCTGTCCCGCCCCCGCGTGGGCGGACACCGCGCTGACAGTCCCGCGGCTCATCTCCGCCGGCCACGTGCCGGAGCAGGCCGAGACGATCGCCGGGCAGGTTCCCGCGTACCGCGAAGCCGACCCCGCCACCGTTACCACCTTCGCGCGCACCGTCTTCGCGGCATGGGAAGACTGGGAGCGGACGCGACCACTGCCTCACCGTGCCGCCCTCACCACCGCCGCCCGGACGTGGGCCGCGTACCGAGAGAAGGGGTACCGGACGGGCGCTCACGCGCTCTCCCCTTGATCGGATGATCGGACGCGTACCGGGCATGTGGGGCCGATTGTGTGGGCGCCCCCGCCCCCGGTCCACACCGGAGGAGGGGGCGCCATCATCAGCCGTACGTACGAACTCGGCTTCCTGTCCGCTTACTTCACCGGCTCGGGCTCCGGCTCGCTCTCGGCCTCGGTCGCGTCCTCCGGGTCGACCGGGGTCCTGACGGAGTCGAGGAGCAGCTGAGCCACGTCCACGACCTGGATGGACTCCTTCGCCTTGCCCTCGTTCTTCTTGCCGTTGACCGAGTCGGTCAGCATGACCAGGCAGAACGGGCAGGCGGTCGACACGATGTCGGGGTTCAGGGACAGGGCCTCGTCGACGCGCTCGTTGTTGATGCGCTTGCCGATGCGCTCCTCCATCCACATGCGGGCGCCGCCGGCGCCGCAGCAGAAGCCGCGCTCCTTGTGGCGGTGCATCTCCTCGTTGCGCAGGCCCGGCACCTTGCCGATGATCTCGCGCGGGGGCGTGTAGATCTTGTTGTGGCGGCCCAGGTAGCAGGGGTCGTGGTAGGTGATGATGCCCTCGACCGGGGTCACCGGGATCAACTTGCCCTCGTCCACCAGGTGCTGGAGCAGCTGGGTGTGGTGGATGACCTCGTAGTCGCCGCCGAGTTGCGGGTACTCGTTGCCGAGGGTGTTGAGGCAGTGGGGGCAGGTCGCGACGATCTTCTTCGCCGACTTGGGCTTCAGAGTCGAGGGTTCGTCCTCGTCCTCCCCGAACGCCATGTTCAGCGCCGCCACGTTCTCCATGCCGAGTTCCTGGAACAACGGCTCGTTGCCGAGCCTCCGCGCCGAGTCACCCGTGCACTTCTCGTCGCCGCCCATGATCGCGAACTTGACGCCCGCGATGTGGAGCAGCTCCGCGAAGGCTTTCGTCGTCTTCTTCGCCCGGTCCTCCAGGGCACCCGCGCAGCCGACCCAGTACAGGTACTCGACCTCGGACAGGTCCTCGATGTCCTTGCCGACGACCGGGACCTCGAAGTCGACCTCCTTGGTCCACTCCAGGCGCTGCTTCTTGGCCAGGCCCCAGGGGTTGCCCTTCTTCTCCAGGTTCTTGAGCATCGTGCCCGCCTCGGACGGGAACGCGGACTCGATCATCACCTGGTAGCGGCGCATGTCGACGATGTGGTCGACGTGCTCGATGTCGACGGGGCACTGCTCGACGCAGGCGCCGCAGGTGGTGCAGGACCACAGGACGTCGGGGTCGATGACGCCGTTCTCTTCGAGGGTGCCGATCAGCGGGCGCTCGGCCTCGGCGAGAGCCGCGGCGGGCACGCCCGCCAGCTGCTCCTCGCTCGCCTTCTCCTCGCCCTCCATCGTCTTGCCGCCGCCGGCCAGCAGGTACGGGGCCTTGGCGTGGGCGTGGTCCCGCAGGGACATGATCAGCAGCTTCGGCGACAGCGGCTTGCCCGTGTTCCAGGCCGGGCACTGCGACTGGCAGCGGCCGCACTCGGTGCAGGTGGAGAAGTCCAGCAGGCCCTTCCAGGAGAACTGCTCGACCTGGGAGACGCCGAAGACGTCGTCGTCGCCGGGGTCGGTGAAGTCGATCGGCTTGCCGCCGGACGTCATCGGCTGGAGGGCGCCGAGAGCCGTTCCGCCGGTCGCCTCGCGCTTGAACCAGATGTTCGGGAAGGCGAGGAAGCGGTGCCAGGCGACGCCCATGTTGGTGTTGAGGGAGACCACGATCATCCACACGAAGGACGTGCCGACCTTGATCATCGCGGTGAAGTAGACCAGGTTCTGCAGCACGCCGACGGACAGGCCCTTGAAGGCCAGGACCAGCGGGTACGAGGCGAAGTACGCGGCCTCGTAGTGCTCGACGTGGTGGAGGGCGCCCTCCAGGCCGCGCAGTACGTAGATGGCGAGGCCGATGGTGAGGATGACGTACTCGACGAAGTACGCCTGACCGGCCTTTGAGCCCGCGAAACGGGACTTGCGGCCGGGCCGGGAGGGCAGGCTCAGCAGGCGGATCACGATGAGTACGGCGATGCCCAGGACCGTCATCACGCCGATGAACTCGATGTACATCTCGAACGGCAGGAAGCCGCCGATGACTGGCAGCACCCAGTCGGCCTGGAAGAGCTGGCCGAACGCCTGCGCGAGGGTCGGCGGCAGCGTCAGGAAGCCGACCGCCACGAACCAGTGCGCGATGCCCACGATGCCCCAGCGGTTCATCCGCGTGTGGCCGAGGAACTCCTTCACCAGCGTCACGCTGCGCCGGTAGGGGTTGTCGGTCCGGGTGCCGGCGGGCACGGGCTGGCCGAGCTTGAAGTACCGGACGAACTGGCCGATGGCGCGTGCGAGCAGCGCCACGCCGACCACGGTCAGGACCAGCGACACGATGATCGCGGCGAGTTGCATTTCGGGGCTCCTCGGGCCTGCGAGGGGGTTTCTCCCGGGACCGGCCTTTCGCTGAGGCCCGCCTCGGAGGTGATTACTGAGCGGTAGCTTATGCAGTCCGTCTGAGACTACCCACTTCTACTGCCGCACTGTAGCCAGGGGCGGGGTGATCTGGGTCGCTGAGGGTTGCCTGAGTGGGGGTGTCGACCATGCCGACTATGGGGAGTCCGGCTCGTCGAAGACGTTCCCCATGAGGTGGCGGCACGCGCTGGTCACGTTCATGCCGGTGAGGAAGGACATGAGGAAGGCGGGGAGGGGATGCCCGGGATTGCCCGCCGCGACGGCCAGGCTGGGCACCAGCGTGATCGCAGCCAGCAGATAACCGCCGAACGCCCACCAGTCCCCGCGCGCCCCGCGCCGTATCGCCACATACAGAAACGGGACCCATGAGAGCAGTCCCAGGGAGACGAGCACCAGAACGGCCCACGCGGTCTTCTGGGCGGGGCCGGCCTCCAGACGGCCCCTGCGGCTGCGGGCAGCGACCGCCCGCCGCCGGTCTTCCCTGGCCTCACCGCGCCGCCCCGTCTTCGCCAGCAGCTTGCGCAGCCGTCGGGTGGCGCTCCGGTGACCTCGGTCGGCCGCGCGACGGTAGTACCGCTCCGCCGTCGCCGTCTCACCCTCGGCCTCCAGCCGTACGGCGGTCTGGAACGCGGCCTCCAGATGGCCGCCGTCGGCCGCCTGGCGGTAGTACGTCGCCGCTTGTCCGCTCCGCCCGGACCGGTGGAGCAGTTCCGCCAGCTCGGCCGCGGCCTCGGTGTGGCCGAGCCGCGCCGCGAACCGGAAGTATCCCTCAGCCCGCTCCCGGCACTCCCGCGAGTTCAGGGCGGGGAGGTCCGGCGCTTCGAGAAGCTCTCCCCGGTCCCGCCGGCGAACGACTTCTTGCAGGACGCTGAAGTAGTGACCGATGGCGTGGGCAAGGTAAGCCACCTCTCCGTCGAGCAGACGGACGTGGCGTTCCGCCTCCTCCTCCCGCCCGGTCAGGCTCAGTAGCATGGCCAGCTCCGGCAGCTCCGACTCGTCGCCCGCCGCCACCGCCGCCCTCGCATGGGGCAGGGCCTCTTCCTCGCGGCCCAGTTTCATGAGAGCCGTGATCAGCATGGACCTGGCCGCGGCGTCTCCCTTGTCGGCGGCGGGGCGGGCGAGCGCCGCCGCTCTCTCGTGGTCACCCGACGCGCGGGCATCGCGGATGCGTTGATACAGGTCGTCGTCGAAGCCGCGGCGCTCCCGGTACAGGAGCCCCGCGAGGTAAAGGGTGGAGTCGATGTGCCCCCGGGCGGCCCGTCGGCGGACGATCTCGGCCTCGTCACCTTCGGCCACGGGGTCCGGGACCCGCAAAACCCCGCCACCGGGACCGTCCGCGGCTTCGATACGGCTTGTGACGGCAGTACGGCTGTAGAACCATTCGGCCTCGGCGGAGTGCTCCTCGTACTCCTCGTGCTCCTCCACCGCCGACTCGGCGTCCCCCCTCGCCCGCGTGAGCCCTCTCGCGAGCTGCCAGAGCGCGAAACTCCCAGGGTGCTCCGCCGAGCCGATGAACTCCTCGGCCTCGTCCACCCGTCCGGCCCTGGCCATGAGCAGCCCGAGCGCCGCCGCGGCGCCCGTGTTCCCGGCGTCGGCCGCCCGCCTCAGGTGCTCCTCGGCCTCGTCCTCGCGCCCCGTGTCGGCCAGGAGCATCCCGAGCCCGGCCCGAGCGGGGACGTTGCCCTCGGCCGCCGCCCGCCGGTAGTGCTCTTCCGCCGCCTCCGGCCGGTCCGTCTGCCTCAGGAGTTCCGCGAGGAGGAACATGGCGCGGTCGTCGCCGTGGGCGACGGCCAGCCGCAGCCACGCCTCGGCTTCGCCCTCCCGGCCCGAGCGGGCCAGCAGCAGCCCGAGGTCCGTGGCGGCGGCCACCGACCCGGCGTGCAGTGCGGAGCCGTGCAGCGCGGAGCGGAACATCTCCTCGGCCCTGTCCTCCTGTCCTTCGTGATCGAGTACCGCTCCGAGCCATCGGGCGACCTCCGGTATGAGGTCCGCCATGGGCCGCCAGGCGGCTTCCACCACATGCGGGAGGTCGGCGGACCATGCGGCGTACCCCACGGCGAAGCGCTCCGCGGGCTCGGTCACCCGCATGAGCGCGGTGTCCCACACCTCCATGGGCACGGGCCCGTCCGTGTGGTCGACCAGATAGTCGAACACGGCCCAGCCGTCGCCCTCCTCTGCCGGAAGCAGCAGGCTCGTGACCCCGTAGCGAAGTTCAGTGGCCCAGGCGAATGCCTCGTCCAGCCCTTCGGGGCGCAGTCGTCTGCCGCCGGCCTCGGTGAGGCAGCCCTCGTGCAGCTCGGCCAGAAGCTCGCGCGGGTAGGGAGCGGGGAGCCCGGTGCGGGCCAGGTCGACGGCGGCCGCTACGAGGGCGGCGCCGCGCGGGTTCCCTCCGGGGAGCCATGCGCGCTGCCACGCGTCCAGCAGGGCGGGGCCCGCGGCGAGGTACTCGGCGACGCCGTACGGACCGTGGTGCGCGACCGCGTCCACGAGGCGGCTGTCGTCGTGGTCCTCGGCGCGGGCCAGCTCCTGGTCGCTCCACACCCGGCTGATGTCCACCCGCTCGGCGGCGTTCAGGATCCGCATGCCGAGAGCGGCCGTCTCAAGCCGTGCGTCGTCGTCGCCCGTGGTACCCCGCGCGAACGTCTCGTACTGCCGCAGGCGCATGGTCGCCAGCACGGGCGTGGCCGTACGGGCCAGCCGGTCCAGCAGGCCGGGGGTCAGGCCGTCCGGTCCCAGGTACCGCTCCAGGTCGTCGAGCCACACCACGCACGGGATGCCGGCCCGTGCCACCGCCCGGGCCGTCGCGTCCAGGTCGCCGCCGGCCGCGGGCTGCACGACCCGATGGTCCGGCAGTACGGCCCGTAGCGCCTCGAAGGCGGCACGGCTCTTTCCGGCGGTGGAGTCGCCCGTCACCAGAACCAGCCCGCCGTCCCGGCCGGCGGCGGCCAGCCGGTCCCGCAGTTCCGTGTCGAGGTCCCGTTCCACGTAGGGAGGGAGCGCGCTGCCGTCGTCGCCCGGCCGGGCCCGTTTCACGCCGGCCTGGAGCGGGTCCCACTCCCGGGCGACGGGCCACTGCCGGGGGTCCCGCAGATACTCGGGGTCGGCCTTGGTCACGTTGACCGACACCGGCCCGAGGATGTTCCTGGCCTGGATGAGCGTGCCGTGCACGTCGCCTGTCGCCAGGTTGAAGTGCGCGCCCTCGCCCGCTCCCCAGAGGGCCGACAGCTCGTCGGCGAAGTCCGGTTCCGCCCTGGCGCGTTCGGCCAGAGCCACCGCCAGGGCTCCGGCCCGTGCGGCGTCCGTGGGGACGGCCGCGAGGGCTTCCAGCTCCGGTATGCCCGTCGCGCACGTGGCACCCTGGGGCAGGGGACGTCGTACGAGGGTCTCCAGCGCGGCCCAGCGCGACCGTGCGGTCTCGTCACCGGACATTGCCGCGGCCAACAGCAACCCGTTCCAGACCAGTTCCACGCGTCACCCCCCGGCCCGTGACCCTAGGCCACGACCACTGGCGGGGGAACGGGGACGCGGCCCCAGGCGCGCACTCCACTCCGTATCATCACAGGTCAGAGCCGCCATGCGCGTAAGGAACAGATAAGACTTGAGTCCCCTGGACTCAGCTCTGTTGACCCCGCGCCAGCGGTCATGCACACTTGAGTCCGTTCCACTCAAGTCAGCTGGAGGAATCAACCATGGCACGTGCGGTCGGCATCGACCTGGGCACGACTAACTCCGTCGTCAGCGTTCTGGAGGGCGGCGAGCCCACCGTCATCACCAACGCCGAGGGCGCCAGGACCACGCCGTCCGTCGTCGCCTTCGCCAAGAACGGTGAGGTGCTCGTCGGCGAGGTCGCCAAGCGTCAGGCGGTGACCAACGTGGACCGGACCATCCGGTCCGTGAAGCGTCACATGGGCACCGACTGGAGGGTCGAGCTCGACGGGAAGCCCTTCAACCCGCAGCAGATGTCCGCGTTCATCCTGCAGAAGCTGAAGCGGGACGCGGAGTCCTACCTCGGCGAGAAGGTGGCCGACGCCGTCATCACCGTCCCGGCGTACTTCAACGACTCCGAGCGTCAGGCGACCAAGGAGGCCGGTGAGATCGCGGGCCTGAACGTCCTGCGCATCGTCAACGAGCCGACCGCCGCCGCCCTGGCCTACGGCCTCGACAAGGACGACCAGACGATCCTCGTCTTCGACCTCGGTGGCGGCACCTTCGACGTGTCCCTCCTGGAGATCGGCGACGGCGTCGTCGAGGTGAAGGCCACCAACGGTGACAACCACCTCGGTGGTGACGACTGGGACCAGCGTGTCGTCGACTACCTGGTGAAGCAGTTCCAGGCCGGGCACGGCGTGGACCTCTCCAAGGACAAGATGGCGCTCCAGCGGCTCCGCGAAGCCGCCGAGAAGGCCAAGATCGAGCTGTCCTCGTCCACCGAGACCTCGATCAACCTGCCCTACATCACCGCCTCCGCCGAGGGCCCCCTGCACCTGGACGAGAAGCTCACGCGCGCCCAGTTCCAGCAGCTGACGGCCGACCTCCTGGAGCGCTGCAAGACGCCGTTCCACAACGTCATCAAGGACGCCGGCATCCAGCTGAGCGAGATCGACCACGTCGTTCTCGTCGGCGGCTCCACCCGCATGCCCGCCGTCGCCGAGCTCGTCAAGGAGCTGACCGGCGGCAAGGAGGCCAACAAGGGCGTGAACCCGGACGAGGTCGTCGCCATCGGCGCCTCGCTCCAGGCCGGTGTCCTCAAGGGTGAGGTCAAGGACGTCCTGCTCCTCGACGTCACCCCGCTGTCCCTCGGTATCGAGACCAAGGGCGGCATCATGACCAAGCTGATCGAGCGGAACACGACGATCCCGACCAAGCGCTCGGAGATCTTCACCACCGCCGAGGACAACCAGCCCTCCGTGCAGATCCAGGTCTACCAGGGCGAGCGCGAGATCGCGGCGTACAACAAGAAGCTCGGGATGTTCGAGCTGACCGGCCTGCCGCCCGCCCCGCGCGGTGTCCCGCAGATCGAGGTCTCCTTCGACATCGACGCCAACGGCATCATGCACGTGACCGCGAAGGACCTCGGCACGGGCAAGGAGCAGAAGATGACCGTCACCGGCGGCTCCTCGCTGCCGAAGGACGAGGTCGACCGCATGCGCCAGGAGGCCGAGCAGTACGCGGAGGAGGACCACCGCCGCCGCGAGGCCGCCGAGTCCCGCAACCAGGGCGAGCAGCTCGTCTACCAGACCGAGAAGTTCCTCAAGGACAACGAGGACAAGGTCCCCGGCGACGTCAAGACCGAGGTCGAGGCCTCCGTCGAGGAGCTGAAGACCGCGCTCAAGGGCGAGGACACCGCCGAGATCCGTACGGCCACGGAGAAGGTCGCCGCGGTTTCGCAGAAGCTCGGCCAGGCCCTGTACGCCGACGCCCAGGCCGCGCAGGCGGCGGCCGGTGCCGAGGGCGGTGCCGCCGGTGCCGGACAGGCCAAGGCCGCCGACGACGACGTCGTCGACGCCGAGATCGTCGACGAGGACCGGAAGGACGGTGCCGCGTGACGGAGGAGACCCCGGGCTTCGACGAGCAGCCGCAGGCCGCTCAGCCGCAGCAGCCCGATGTCCCCTCCGGCGCCACCCCTGACGACGCCGAGCCGCAGGCCGCCCCCCAGGAGGGGGCGGCCCCGGCCGGGGACACGGCAGCAGCAGCCCAGACGGCAGGCCTGACGGCCCAGCTGGACCAGGTGCGTACGGCGCTCAACGAGCGCACGGCGGACGTCCAGCGGCTCCAGGCCGAGTACCAGAACTACCGCCGCCGGGTCGAGCGCGACCGGATCGCGGTCAAGGAGATCGCCATCGCGAACCTCCTGACCGAGCTCCTGCCCGTGCTCGACGACATCGGCCGCGCGCGGGAACACGGCGAACTCGTCGGCGGTTTCAAGTCCGTCGCCGAGTCGCTGGAGGTCGTCGCGGCGAAGATGGGACTGCAGCAGTTCGGCAAGGAGGGCGAGCCCTTCGACCCGACGATCCACGAGGCCCTGATGCACTCGTACGCGCCCGACGTCACCGAGACGACATGCGTGGCGATTCTGCAGCCCGGGTACCGGATCGGCGAGCGCACCATCCGCCCCGCGCGGGTGGCGGTGGCCGAGCCCCAGCCGGGGGCGCAGACCGTCAAGGCCGACTCCCAGGACGCGCAGGACGCGGCCGGGACGGCGGGCGACGACAAGGAGAACGGTGGCCCGGACGAGGGCTGACGTGACAGACACCGTGCGAAAGGAGGGACGTCGGGGATGAGCACCAAGGACTTCATCGAGAAGGACTTCTACAAGGTCCTCGGCGTCCCCAAGGACGCCACCGAGGCCGAGATCAAGAAGGCGTACCGGAAGCTCGCCCGCGAGTACCACCCGGACGCCAACAAGGGCAACGTCAAGGCGGAGGAGCGCTTCAAGGAGATCTCCGAGGCGAACGACATCCTCGGCGACCCCAAGAAGCGCAAGGAGTACGACGACGCCCGCGCCCTCTTCGGCAACGGCGGCTTCCGTCCGGGGCCCGGCGCCGGCGGCGGCACCTTCAACTTCGACCTGGGCGACCTCTTCGGAGGTGCCCCTCAGGGCGGTGGGGGCGCCGGCGGCAGCGGAGGCTTCGGCGGAGGCATCGGTGACGTCTTCGGGGGCCTGTTCAACCGCGGCGGCACGGGCGCGGGCACGCGTACGCAGCCGAGGCGCGGCCAGGACATCGAGTCCGAGGTCACGCTGAGCTTCACGGAGGCGGTGGACGGCGCCACGGTGCCGCTGCGCATGTCCTCCCAGCAGCCCTGCAAGGCGTGCTCGGGTACCGGCGACAAGAACGGTACGCCCAGGGTCTGCCCGACCTGCGTGGGCACCGGGCAGGTCGCGCGCGGTTCCGGTGGCGGTTTCTCGCTCACCGACCCGTGCCCGGACTGCAAGGGGCGCGGACTGATCGCCGAGCACCCCTGCCTCGACTGCAAGGGCAGCGGCAGGGCCAAGTCGTCCCGCACCATGCAGGTCCGCATCCCGGCCGGCGTCACCGACGGCCAGCGCATCCGCCTGCGCGGCAAGGGCGCCCCCGGCGAACGGGGCGGCCCGGCGGGCGACCTGTACGTCGTCGTGCACGTCGACGCCCACCCGGTGTTCGGCCGCAGGGGCGACAACCTGACGGTGACCGTGCCGGTGACGTTCGCGGAGGCCGCGCTGGGCGGCGACGTCCGCGTGCCGACGCTGGGCGGACCCCCGGTGACCCTCAAGCTGCCGCCGGGCACGCCCAACGGCCGCACGATGCGCGCCCGCGGCAAGGGCGCGGTCCGCAAGGACGGCACCCGCGGGGATCTGCTGGTCACCGTCGAGGTGAGTGTCCCGAGGGACGTAACGGGGAAGGCTCGCGATGCGCTTGAGGCGTACCGCGAGGCAACCGCGGGCGAGGATCCGCGAGCGGAGCTGTTCAAGGCCGCGAAGGGAGCATGAGGACGCCATGGATGGAACCGGACGTCGGCGCAACCCCTACGAGCTGACCGAAGAGACCCCGGTCTACGTCATCTCGGTGGCGGCCCAGCTCTCCGGCCTGCATCCGCAGACGCTGCGCCAGTACGACCGCCTGGGCCTGGTCTCCCCCGACCGCACCGCCGGCCGGGGCCGCCGCTACTCGGCCCGCGACATCGAACTGCTCCGCACCGTCCAGCAGTTGTCCCAGGACGAGGGCATCAACCTCGCCGGCATCAAGCGCATCATCGAACTGGAGAACCAGGTCGCCGCGCTCCAGGGCCGGGTGGCCGAGCTGGAGTCGGCCCTCGACGGCGCCGCGGCGGCGATGCAGCAGCGCGAGGCGGCGGTGCACGCGTCGTATCGCCGCGACCTGGTGCCGTACCAGGAGGTTCAGCAGACGAGTGCGCTGGTGGTGTGGCGGCCGAAGAGGCAGCAGTCGTCGGACTGAGGCGCATGTTCATGTGAATGGGGTCCGGAGGTTCGAGCGAACCTCCGGACCCCATTCACATGTCCGGGACACTCAGGGCCGCATGATCGCCCAGTCACTGCCGGCCGTCGACTCGGTGCCGTCCGCGTGCAGCGCGGTCACCCAATAGAAGTGGGTGGTGCCCCTGGCCGCGCCAGTGTCCATGTAGGAGGTCGCCGTCGTAGTGGCCGCCAGCTTCTCGTAGGCTTCGGTGTCCGGGTTCCAGCGGTAGACCTGGTAGCCGGTGGCGTCGGCCACGGGGTACCAGGACAGGTCGACCGTCCCGTCGAAGGCGATCGCCGTCAGTTCAAACGGCGAGCTCTCGGGCGTCGGCACGCTCGGCGTCATGTCGAGCTCGGTCGCGCTCACGATCTCGCCCGAGCGGCTCCACTCGTAAGGGGAGTTCCAGGAGGTGTCGTAAGCGTCGACGAGGAAGCAGCGCTCCACGCCGTCCGGGAGGGTGGTGTACGTGTACGAGGTGACTTCGGGCATGAGCCACACCTCCTGGTGCGCGGAGCACACCTGGTCCTCCCCGTCGCGTAGGAGTTCGCCCGCGTAGACGAGGTAGCGGAACAGGTCGGGCGCCGGGTTCGCGTCCCAGTCCAGCTCGAAGCCGTACTCGGTCGGGGCGACCGTCAGCCCGGTGACGGCGGACGGCGGGGTCAGGTCCCGGCGCATGCCGCTGACGGCGACCGACCGCGCGGACTCGTTGCCCGCCGCGTCGAGCGCGGTCACGCGGTAGTAGTACGTGGCGCGCTCCGCGGCCGAGGTGTCCACGTACGAGACATCGGTCGTGCTGCCGACCTCGGCATACGCGCCGTCCGCGCTCGCCGCCCGGTACACCCGGTACGACGACGCCCCCTCGACCCCGCTCCACCCGACCCACAGCCCCTCCGGCTCGGAGTCGGTGCTCAGCCCGGCGGGTACGGCGGGTGCGGTCCGGTCGACGGTGGTGACGGGTTTGTCGCGGGTGCCCGTGGATTCGTTGCCGGCTTTGTCGTAGGCGCGGATCTCGTAGTAGTACGTCTCGCCGGTCGCGGGCGGGGTGTTGGTGTACGTCGTGGTTGTCGTGCTGCCCAGCCTGGTCCAGTTGCTGGTGCCGTTCAGGCGGCGGTAGACGCGGTAGCCGGCGAGGTCCATCTCCTTGTTCCTGGACCAGGTGAGTTCGGCCTTGCCGGTGGCCGTGTCGTACGACGCGGAAGCTCCCGTCGGGGCGAGGGGTTTGACCTTGTCGGCGGTGGCGGAGGTGCGGGGGGTGTAGGCGAAGGTGACGTTGGCTTTGCCGGTCCAGTTGACGTAGTCGATGCGGAGGGTGTGGCGGCCGCGCGGGATGGTGATGTTGACGGTCTTCTTGCGCGTCTTGCTGACGTTCTTCCAGAGGCTGAGTTTGCGTGTGCCGTCGAGGTAGACGCGGATGCCGTCCTGGGCGGTGGCTTTGAGGGCGAAGGGGCCGCCGGAGCCGAAGTTCCGCGTCACCGTCCAGCGGACGCCGAACCTGTCCTTGGGGAGACCCTTGGCGGGGCGGCCGGTGCCCCACCACTCGCTGATCTTCGCGTCGCAGTTGGTCTTCTTCGGTTTGCCGGAGAATGTGGTGTTCGCGAAGAACTGGCGTTTGTAGACGGGAGACTTGCAGGTCACAGCGGCCGAGGCTGGGCCTGCTGCACCGAGGAGGGTGCCTGCGGTGGCGAGCGCGACGGCGGTGGCGGTGGCGGCCGTCGTGCGTCTGGCTGGGGTCATGGGTTCCTTCGGTCCTGAAGTGTTCCTGAAGCGGCTTGCCAAGCGGCTTCCCTGGGGCTGCTCCGAAGCCGTGATCGGCGGCGGCGGATCTCCGCCGCCGCCGATCACGACTCATGAGGAGGGGAGGGGGTTGTAGGCGGCTTCCTGTGAATCGGGGCCGTCGCAGGAAGCGGCAATTGGCCCGTTGGGCGACGCCCGGCCGGAATCAGTTCCTGCTGCTGCCGTCCACGATGACCGGGGTGCCGTCGCCCGAGCCGCAGGGCACGGCGTAGACCGGGTTCTCCTTGGCCGCTTCCCTGTACGCCTCGATGCACTGGTTCAGCAGGACCTTGTCGGTCAGGGAGTCGTCGAGGATCTTGTTGGCGCGGGCGATGCCCTCGGCCTCGATCTTGCGGCGCTTGGACTCCTCTTCCGCCGTGCGGGTTGCCTCGGCGGCCCGCTCGGTGGCCTCCTTCTGCTGGATCTTGCGGTCGATCTGCTTCTGCAGGGCGTCCGAAGGCCTGACGTTGCGCAGGTTCACGGCGGTGACGTCGACACCGCGGGGCGCGAGTCGCTCCTTGATCAGCTTGCCGATCTCCGCGTTGATCTTCTCCCGGGCCGAGGCGTAGCCCTGCTCGCTGGTGTAGCGGGCGAAGACGTTCCGGACGATCTCCCGGCTGTCCGGGTAGACCAGCCGCTGCTGAATGGCTTCCTCGTTCCCCGCCAGCCGGTACAGCTCCACCGCCCTGGCCGGTATGACCGCCCACTTCACGGTCACCTCGGCGTACATCACACCCCCCTGGGAGGAGCGCACTTCGACGACGTCCTCGTCGGAGAGGTTGAGGTCGACCGGACGGGTCGAGAAGGTGGTGACATCGGTGAACGGCGCCTTCAGCTGAACCCCGGACGTCATCGGCGCACCCACCTTGCCGAACGTCACCGGCACGCCGACCTCGTAGGCGCTGACGACGTACACACTGCTGCCGATGCCGAAGAGCACGCCGCCCAGCAGTGCGGCGACGGCACCGAGGCGAAGCCGGGACGAGCTTTGGGCGCGGGCGACGAAGTACATCACCACTGCGGCGAAAATGAGCAGGCATGACAGTACGAGCACGGTGGCTTCCCCCCTGAGAGACCCTGTCGGCGGTACCCCCGGCACCGCGCGTCAGTGGAGGGTACGGCATCCAAAACGCAGCCTGATCATGGGGGTGGACGGGAATGGATGGAGAGCGTCTCGAACTCGGCCGCCTCCTCCCCGATGCCGTAGGAGTCACGCATCTCCGGATGGACGGCCGAGGGGTGAGGAAGGATTGATCAGGCCGCGAGCGCTGCTCGCTCGCCCAGGCGCCGGGCGGCGGTGCGCCAGGCAGCGGTGACCGCCTGGTGGGCGGCCGCGGTCGCTGTCGCGATCTCGGCGGGCAGCTGAAGCGGGGCGCCGATGTGCACGTGCAGGCCAGGACGGCGGGCGGGCGCCGTGAGAAGTCCTGCGACCTGCTTGGTGCGGCTGCCGGAGACGATCCGGCGGGCTCCGGCCTGGCCGACCGGGATGACGGGGGCGCCGGAGGCGACGGCCAGGCGCGCGGCGCCACTGCGGAAGGAGTCGGGAGCGGCTTCGGCGGCGTCCCTTCGGCGTGGCAGGCGTCCCTCGCCGTAGATGAGTACGTGGCGCCCGGCGTCGAGCGCTGCCGCGGCCTTGTCCAGGGCGTCGGCCGCGTGGGAGGTGCGGCGGTGGACGGGGACATGGCCGTCGTGGTTGAGGAGGTACCGCAGGAGGGGGATGCGCCACAGCCCGGCGGTGGCCAGGATGACCGGTTCGATGCCCATCCGGTGCAGGGCGGCCAGCACGATGCCCGGGTCTGCCACGGAGGTGTGGTTGGCGACGAGGATGCCGGGGGCCGGGACGGTGGCCGGTTCGGCAGAGGTCGTCAGGCGGCCGAGGGAGGGGACGACGGCGGCGGCGATACGGCTGAGCACGGCACTCCTGCGGTTCGGACGACGAGGTGACCTTCATCGTCGCGCGAGGGCCGGCCGGGGACCTGAGCCTGCGTACTCATCTCTTGTGCCGGTGGCGTGTTCAGGTGCTCAGGCGCTCAGGTGCTCAGCCCGGGTCCGGCGGGTCCGGCTCCCGCAGGTCCGGCTTCTGTAGGTCCGGCGATCCCGCTTGTGCAGGTGGGCCGCCATCTCCGTGAGGGGCGTCGCCGTCTCCATGACGCGTCGGCGGAATACGCACGGCCCGTGCGGTGGGGTCCGTCAGTCCCACTGGAAGGACCAGGTCCGGTGGCCGAGCACCTCGTGGGTGGCGTAGGAGCGCAGCGTGTCGTGGCGGCCCTGGGTGATGGTGCCCGGGCAGAAGGCGACGTGCTCGGCGGCCACGGCCTCCGCCTCGGCCTGGGTCGTGGGCGGGGCGGCGACGGAGAGGATGAGCTGGTCGGCGGTGAGTGCCACGACCCGTGTGGCGAAGCGGTCCTCCCAGGAGCGGAGGACGGCGCAGAGGACGCCGGTGTCGTCCTCGTGGTTCAGCGAGCCGGCCCAGCCGATGGCCACGGGGATGTCGGCACTGCAGTGAGCCGGGACCAGCGCGAGGCGTGGCTCTTCGAGGCAGGAGCCGCTGTCCACAAGGGCGTCGGCGACCTCGGCGGCACGGGCGTCCGGATCGGTGACGGGCTGCCCTGCTGGGGCGAGCCCCGGCCACTCGACGCCGAAGGGGGCGAACACGCTGTCGACCGCCTCAGGCTCGCCGGGGAGTTCGGCGGTCTGCCTCTCGGCAGGCAGGTCCTTGGCGGGCTGTTCCGGCTGGGCAGGCTGTTCCGGCTGGATCGACTTCCAGTAGATGGCCAGCCATTCTTCGGCCTCGTAATCCTCGGGATATGAAACGTTCCCGCACATCAAGTCCCAGCCCTCCGGGCCGCCCTGGCGGCCGCCGGTGTCTATCAGCACCGGGTGGAGGCCGGCCGATCGCCAGGCGGCCCCGTGTGCGGTCCATTCGCCCGGGGTCGCGGGCGCGTCGGCGAGCCAGAGCAGCGGCTCGGGCCAGGTGCCCTGGTATGTCTCGTCGATCAGTCTTCCCGCAGGGAGTTCAAGGCCGAGGGTCCGCCCACTCGGGTCGGTCGTGAGCCGGGGCAGGATGTCCGGAAGCGTCACCATGGCGGCAACTGTAAAGCAGTCGCAGCATCCCCCAGGCGAAGCAGTCCGGGCGCTGACAGCAGCGCGCCCGACCACCCTTGTTGGCTATCCGTCGACACGGCCACGTACTACCAGAGCGGCGACGCGGGCTACCTCACGTACTCGGAATACCAGCACACGACTTGATGCCGGTCACCGGCTGAGGGCGACTCCCGGTCCGGCAAGCTCGTCCGGCGAAACACGGCGCCCGGAGACGGTCAGGAGGAGTGCAAGCGCCGTGCCGCTGATTTCCGGGCCGTGTCCGATCGACAGGTCGGTGTCCGTTGCCGAGAGCCGGACCCGGGACATCAGTTCCTTGGCTCCGCCGAAAGACTCCGAGGTACGGGTCTGCAGGCGGAGTGCTCGGACGACGGCCTCCTGCGGATAGGAGCGGGTGAGACCCAAGGGCCGGCGGATGTCCTCACCGTGCACGACCTCTTCGACGAGTCGGCTGTCGAGCGGGGCCGGAGGTGTCGACCTGCGCGATGCCACTTGACGAAGTCGCTCCAATGTCTCCTGCGGCGAGGTGGCACGCTCGCGTTCCACACCACGCGCGTTCTGACGGTGGAAGTCGAACCGGGCCCGGACCATGCCGGACACGAAACCGATGCGCGTCGTGCGAGCGGTGTCGACCAGGTGGGCGACCACGTCGTGCACGGTCCACCCGTCACAGAGCGACGGGGTACCCCACTGCTCGTCATCGAGCTGCGCGAGGTCCTCGATCAGCGCCGCACGCTCCCCATGCACCATCGACCAGACAACGTCTTTCACGGCCACTCCTTCACTTGATCACAGTCTCTGGAGGTAAGACCTTCCGCAAGCCGGGAACTCATCGTTCGTGTGGGTGTGCTTTCGGAGCTTCGCGGCGTAGTACTGGTAGCGCTGTCTGGCGTGACGCCGTCGCAGTCGAGATCCCGTGTCGTGGTCGTCCGGCTGACGCTGGTCTTGTCCGGATGACACCACAAAGGTGAAGGTCGCGCGATCCGCCAAGAACGGCTGCACTCGTCCAAGGCTGGTGTAACAACCCGACGTTGGGCTCCCTCGCCTCATGCACGCAGGCGGCCCCTTGGAATCAATCATCTGGGAACGGTCCGAGCCCCAGCGAGAGAATGCCCGTCACGGCAAGCGCCGTACGCCGTCTGCCGTGTCCCAGCCCGAAGTGAGTCATCGGTCGAACCCCCTTGATGCCAGTGGCACCTGGCAGTGCCGGACACTCGGTGAGTGATTGATCACCGAAGTGGCATCAAGCTACGCCGGAAGCTGTGATTCCCCTGTTCCGGGAGCGGACCGTCACGAGTTGCAGAACCTCTGTTGATCTTGAGGAGGGATTTGCGCCAGTGGGACGTCAGTTGCGGTCTGAGTCGGAATTGTTCGGTCGCTTGATGCGCTGAGGCAGCGCGGCCAGTCCGTTCAGGGCGGTGGCCAGGACCGTTCCGTTGGGGTGGTGGAGCCGCCGAGGAATTGGCAGATTTGCTTCACTCGCGGCCTCGAAACGGCCTGGTCACGGTCGCCTGAGCTGGTACAGATCTGCCAATTGTCGTCCTCCGTGGCGGCTGTGCCATCACCGCCGCTGACGCACAGCGTCCGTCTTGACGTGACGCAGGAGGGCGGCGAGGCCTTCGGGGGCGGTGGTCAGGGTGACGTCCGGGGTGTCGCTCTCGCGGAGGCGGATCGTTCCGTCGGGGGGTGTGGTGACCTGGACGCAGTTCACCTGGTCTTCGCTGAACGACGACTTCTGCCAGGCGAGTTCGGGCATGTTCAGATCTCCTGAAGGTTGTAGAGCAGGTGTTGCAGCAGGCTGAGTGAGTCGCGGGTCTCGCGCGCGGAGGCGGATGCCGCAGTGTCGAGAGGAGGAAGAGACGCTGCGCGGAGACGGTCGAAACGAGTTCGGTACGTGGCGACCGCATCGTCCTCGTAGAGGTAGAGAGGGGCGGCGGGATTGTCCACGAGGACAGTCTCCAGCGCCGACCCGTGAGACTCCATGAGCAGGAACGGGGTGCTGAAGGCGGACAGGCCCTCCGCAGTGAACGGCAGTACCTGGATCGTGATGTGCGGCTGCTCCGACATACCGATGAGGTGCAGCAATTGCCTTCGCATGACTGCCACTCCACCGAACCGCACATGCAGAGCAGCCTCATGGATCACCGCGTGCAGCGCCGGGGGCTGGGCCTGGTCGAGAAGCCGCTGTCGTTCCTCGCGGAACCGGATGGCGGGTTCCGGGTCCGACTCAGGTCTCTCGATCTGGCTGGACTGGAAGATCGAGCGCGTGTACTCGGAGGTCTGAAGGATTCCCGGGATGAACAGGGACTCGTACGAGAACAGCGCGTCTGAAGCGGCCTCGAACTCCGCCAGGTCGAGTACAGGTTGACTCAGGGTGCGGCGATACGCGATCCACCAGCCCTTGCCGCTGTCCTCGCTGATCGCCACGAGGGCCTCAATGTACGGATCACGCGTGCACCCATATGCCTGGCACAGTGCGCGGAGCTTGTCCGTGGGGATGGCGGTGCGCCCCGCTTCGACATGACCGAGGTGAGTACGCCCCATGCCGATGAAGTCTCCTCCCTCTGTCACGGAGTAACCCGCTCGTTCACGCAGCTTCCGCAACTCCGCGCCCAGGCGGCGCTGCCGTTCTGTCGTGCTGGTGCGCAGTGCCAACGCGCTTTCCTTCCGGCTTGGTTGGCGCCAGTCTGCCTGCTCGCGGATGCCCGGTCCATCGAATCTTCTGAGTGGGTTGCACGCGGCATCCCTTTTTCTCTACCGTGGGTGTTGGTTCAGTAACGCACCGAAACCGCTCAACTCCCCCTGCCCGCAAGCCGACAGAGCACCCGCCCCTGCAGCCACGCGTGCGCGGGCGACGCCATCGCCGGGCGACGGGACCCGACCTCCGCTCCCCATCACTCCCTCCTGACAGGAGCCCCCACCCATGGACCCATCCCGCCGCGCCGCCCACCGCCCCGCCCAACTCACCCACGAATACAGCCTGTTCGCCCCCGGTGACGCCACCGCACCCCGCGTATGCCGGGACTTCGTACGCGCCGTCCTCTTCACCCACGACCGCGAGCCCCTCGTCATGCCCGCCGCACTGTGCACCTCGGAGCTGGTCACCAACGTCCACCTGCACACCAAGGGCACCGCCATGCTCCGCGTCCGGCTGGCCCCGGCCCGGCTGCACGTGAGCGTTTTCGACGAGAGCCCCGACCCGCCGGTCGTGGTGCACCCCGCCGCCGGGGTCGTCGCCTGCTGGGGCCGTGGGCTCGCCCTTGTCGCGGAGATGGCGGACCTGTGGGGCGTGGCGGGGGAGCGGGCGGGGCGGTATGCGAAGGGGGTGTGGTTCGAGTTGGGTGGGGCGGGCGGATCGTCCCGGCCTCGCTCGAACGGGTGAACTGGGGGAATTTCCCCTGGCCAGCTGTATAGCCGTACCTACCGTGATCGCGTTGCTTGTGCCCCAGGCACGCCCGGCCCACACTTGAGGAGGTGACGCCACCATGACTGCTGTTGCGCACGAAAGGCCCGAGACCATGACCGAGACCAGGACCGAGTCCGTCTCCCCGGCCGAGAACGGTCCCGAGCTGGACGAGGTCCTGTGGCAGCTATGGAAGGCCAGCGAACTCCCCGAGGGCTACCGCGCTGAGATCATTGAGGGAGCCATCGAGGTGTCGCCCACTGCCCGTCGCTCGCACATGCTGATCGTCAATCACGTGCGAAGGGCCCTGGACAAGTTCCTGGACGAAGGCGAGTACGCCTGCTACCAGGACGGAAACGTGATCCACAAACGCAAGGCATGGATTCCGGACGCCTTCATCGCCCCAGAGGACACGGAGCCGTGCAGCGACGAGGATGACTTGGGCGTCAGGGCCGACTCCGTGCACCTCATCGTCGAAGTTGTCTCCCCCGGCAAGCGCAACCAGGACCGTGACCGCGTCCGCAAGCGTCGCGAGTACGCCCGCGCGGGCATCCCCGTGTACGTCATCATCGACGACTACGACGGCCAGGGCGCCGTCACCCTCTTCACCGGGCCTCGCCCCGACAAGGCCGACTGGGAGGACATCCACCGCGTCCCCTACGGCACCGAGGTCACCATCCCCGAAGGCCCCGCCAAGGGCTTCGTGATCGGTGAGGCGATCACGGGCCCCAAGCGGGGCTAGCGCCTTCGTACGGCTCGGGCGACGTTGAAAAAGATGGACGTGGCCGCGTTTGGTTGTACGGAGCAGGTCACAAAGACGGTGTGCGCTGAACCGTTTGCCCGCGTCCGGTGTCTCACAGGCCGAACACCGCACGTCGTAGCGGAACGCGGAACACCGCACGTCGCAGTCGTAAGTCGAAGTCGTACTCGGGGGAGGCGCCGCCCATGGCCATGGTCGGACTGTTCTGGATCACGGAGAAGTTCGTGTACGTCGGGGCCGAGCCCGAGGGGTACGGGCGTGGGGTGCGGCTGACGCCGGAGGGTGTGGAGGCGGTGGGGACCGGGCAGACGGGGTTCTGGGTCTGGGAGGACATCCGGTCGGTCGAGGTGCGCGACGCCCGGGTGCGGGCCTCGGCGGGCCGAATGCTGGTCTCGGATGTCCTGGGCTCCGTCCTCACCGCGGTCACGGGGGACGGGGATGCCCCGGCGGCCTTCGAGGTGCACCTCGAAACGGGCGACGAAACGGGCGGCAAAACGGTCGAGTTGGACGTGTTCGCCGCCGCGAGCGGCTATCTGAAGTCCGAGTACGACCTCTCCGTGACCCTGCTGGAGCGCTTCGTCTCCGGTGTCGCGGACGTCTCGGCCCTGCTGGAGTGGGCGCGCGGGCACGTGGTCGAGGGGACGCTTCGGCGGGAGGAGCGGGAGGTGTTGCTGCGGGGGTGGATGGAGGGCTGACCGCCGGGGAGGGGCTGACTGGTGTGGGGCCGGGAACCGGCCGGGCCACCGGGCCTGCTGACTCATGGACCCGCTGACTCGAATCGTTCCCGTCACACTGCCGAACATTTCCGATGTCGTATACAGGGGTCAACCGGGGCGTAATGCCCCGCATCGGATGCCTGGTTCGGGGGGTGGCGTTTGCCGTGGATATGTGATGTGGAGAACATGGGGCATTCCCGCGCCGCGGCCGGTTTACCCTCTTCACGCCGAGAACACGTAACGTCGTTGTCATCTCGTTAAGTGGTTACTCCTTGACGCTGAGGTGATCGCCGCGTTGGCTTTCAGCCACCTGGGGCGCTGAACTGCGCCGATGTCCGGAAGGCCCTTGATGTGAACACCCGTAACACCCGCACAGGTCGTCGTACGGCTTCCCTGCGCCGTACCGCCACCGCACTGGTCGCCTCCACGGCGGCTGTGACGCTCGCCGCATGCGGCGTCGTGGACGGTGGCAACCAGACCGAGGCGAGGCCCACGAAGGGCGACGACATCACGGTGGGGCTGCTCCTCCCGGAGACGGCGAACACGCGCTACGACAAGTTCGACTTCCCGATCATCAAGAGGAAAGTCGAGGAGCTGACGGAGAACAAGGGCACCGTCCAGTACGCCAACGCCGAGGCGGACGCGGAGAAGCAGAGCAGGCAGCTCGAACAGATGATCACGGACGGGGTCGACGTCATCCTCCTGGACGCCGTGGACGCCAAGGGCATCGCGAGCGGTGTGGAGAAGGCGAAGGACGAGGGGATACCCGTCATCGCGTACGACCGTCTGGCCGAGGGGCCGATCGACGCGTACATCTCCTTCGACAACGAGCTCGTCGGCGAGGTGCAGGGCCGGGAACTCCTCGAACAGCTGGGCGACAGCGCCGCCAACAAGATCGTCATGATGAACGGGTCGCCCACCGACCCGAACGCCGGCCAGTTCAAGAGGGGCGCCCTCTCCGAGCTCCAGGACAAGGTGACGATCGCCGACTCGTACGACGTCAAGGACTGGAAGCCCGAGAACGCCAAGGCCGACATGGAGACGGCCGTCGAGAAGATCGGCGTCGACGACATCGACGCCGTCTACGCCGCGAACGACGGCATCGCGGGCGCCGTCATCGACGTACTCAAGACCGCCGGTGTCGCCACGGTGCCGCCCGTCACCGGTCAGGACGCCGAACTGGACGCCGTGCAGCGGATCATCACCGGCGACCAGTACATGAGCGTGTACAAGTCGTACCCGCTGGAGGCGGAGACCGCCGCCGAGCTCGCCGTCGCCAAGGTCCAGGGCCGCTCCATCGAGTTCGACGCCCTCACCCGCGACAGCATCGACTCCCCGACCAACGAGGACATCCCGGCCAAGCTCGTCCCCGTGGTCGCGCTGACCAAGGAGAACATCAAGAACACGGTCGTCGCCGACGAGATCTACACGGTCAAGGAGATCTGCGCGGGCGAGTTCAAAGAGGCGTGCGCGGAGATCGGGTTGAAGTAGGGCTGGAGTAGGGGCGCGTACAGCTGCGTACAAACACCCGCGTATGTCCCGGACGAACGGGGCCGCATGACTGCGGCCCCGTTCGTCCGTCCCGCTCACGCCACCCGCGTGAACTCCACCGTCACCTCCGGCGGCCCGCCGGCCACCCCCCGGTACACCCCCTTGTGCGGAGTCACGTCGTCGTAGTCGCGGCCCCGGCCCACGACGACGTGGGACTCGTCGGGGCGGGTGCGGTTGGTCGGGTCGTAGCCGGTCCAGTCGCCGGCCCAGTACTCGATCCAGGCGTGGCTCTGGCCGGCCACCGGGCGGTGGAGTTCGGCCTCGCGTTCCGGGTGGAGGTAGCCGGAGACGTAGCGGGTGGGCAGGCCGAGGCCGCGCAGGAGGGCGAGGGTGACGTGGGCGATGTCCTGGCAGACGCCGGCGCCCTGTTCCCAGGCCTCGGCGGCGGAGGTGGTCACGCCGGTGGTGCCGGGGAGGTAGGCCACCCGGTCGGCGACCAGGGCGGAGACCGCCGCCGCCGTCTCGTGCGGGTCGAGGCCCGCGGCCGTCTCGCGGGCGCGTTCCACGAGCTCGTCCGGGACCGTCGTACGGCTGGTCGGGTTCGCGTACTCCAGCAGCCGGGTGCCCTCCTGCCGGTCCCTGATCTCCGCCCAGGCCGGCGGGGTCGGCAGGGGCTCGGGCGGGGCCGTCTCGACCAGGCTGGACGCCGTGATCGTCAGGTTGCCGTGGGGTTCCATCAGGTCGAAGCCGGTGACCTGGGTGCCCCAGTAGTCCCAGTACGACCACGTCGGCGTCGACGGGTTCACCAGCACCCTTGCGTCCAGGGTCGTCTGGTCCGGCAGCGTCAGCGGGGTCATGCGGACCTCGTTGTGGGAGGAGGCCGCGGGCTGGGCGTACGAGACGCGGGTGATGTGGCGGATGCGGAGGCGGCGGGTCGCCTTGGTGGTCATGTCGGCCATGCCCGTCATAGTGGTCGTGTCGTTGAGGGGCCTGTCAGGGGTCCCGTTGGGGGTCCCGTTCGGGGGCGTGCTCGGGGTCATGTTCGCGCTCCTTCCTGGGCCCACTCGACGGGACCTTGGTACGGGAAGAACTTCTCGGCCACCGCCTCCGCCGAGGCCATGCACGCCTGCTGCAAGTCCCGCAGCAGGACGGGGAGTCCCTGCTCCAGGGCCTGCGAGTCGAGGTACTCCAGGTGGGTGCGCATGGCGCCGATCGGGCGGCGGGCGGGGTCCTGACGGGGCCGACCCAGCGCCGCCAGGCACTCCTCCGCCGTCGTCAGCGCGTGCAGCGCCGAGCGCGGGAAGCCCCGGTCCAGGAGCAGGAACTCGGCCACCCTGGGGCTGTCGCCGAAGCCGCCGTACACGCGCGCGTACGCCTCGTCGGCGCCGCTCGCGCTGAGCAGGGTCGTCCAGTCGGGGGCGTGGGCGGCGTCCAGCACGCGTACCGACAGCAGCCGTACGGTCATGTCCACCCGCTCCAGGCTGCGCCCCAGGACGACGAAACGCCAGCTGTCGTCGCGGCTCATGGTGGAGTCGGCCAGCCCGAAGAAGAGGGCCGCGCGCCGCCGTACGAGCTCCAGATAGGCGTACGGGCCTGTCCTGCGCGCCGCCATCCGCTGGTCGGCGAGGGCGTGCCAGGTGGAGTTCAGGCACTCCCACATCTCGGAGGAGACGGCCTCACGGGCGCTGCGGGCGTTCAGCCGGGCAGCCCCGAGCGCGCCCTCGATGGACCCCGTCGATCGCGCGTCGAAGGCCAGCTGGTCCAGCACCTGCTGCATGTCGACCTGCTGGTCGCCCGCGTCGACGCCGAGGATGGCGTACAGGGAGCGGCAGGCGGCGTCCTCGTCGCGCCAGGGGTCTTCCAGCAGGCGGTGGAGATACGCGTCGAGGATGCGGCCGGTGGCGTCGGCGCGCTCGACGTACCGTCCCGTCCAGGTCAGGGCCTCGGCGATGCGGGAGAGGATCACGTCGTTCACCGGGCCTCCTGCTCACACGCCGGGTGGTAAGGTCGACGCGTGCTGAGCGAGAACCAAGCCAGCACAGCAACCTCCAATCCTTGGGGAAACCGGGCTGGTTCCAACCCGGCTGGTGTTGATCGCGTAAGACTTGACCGCTCGCTGAGCGGCCGAGCGGTGTGAGCCAGGAATCTCCCTCGCTGATGAGGGAGAGGGTTCAATGCTGCTGCGCCCCTTACTGCTCCGCTCCTTCCTGTGCGAGGGAGCGGTTGCCGTCGGGGCCGAGCTGGCGCGGGGCCTTCTCGGGCAACGGGCCGCTCTGGTACGGCGGTGCGGTCTCGGCGGGCCCTTCGGCGGCCAGCACCCAGGTGTCCTTGGAGCCGCCGCCCTGGCTGGAGTTGACGATCAGGTTCCCTTCCTGCAGCGCGACCCTCGTCAGCCCGCCCGGGAGCACCCACACCTCACTCCCGTCGTTGACGGCGAACGGGCGCAGGTCGATATGGCGGGGCGCCATGCGGTCGCCGGCGAGGGTGGGGGAGGTGGACAGGGCCACCGGCCGTTGCGCGATCCAGCCACGCGGATCGGCGGCGACGGCCTTCCGCGTCCGTTCCAGGGTGTTCTTGTCGGCCTTCGGCCCGATGACGATCCCTTGCCCGCCCGCCCCGTCGACCGGCTTGACGACCAGCTGGTCGATCTGGTCGAGGACGGCCTCCAACTGCCCCGGTTCTTCCGGCCGGAAGGACTCGACGTTCGGAAGAATCGGTTCCTCACCGAGGTAGTACCGGATCAGATCGGGTACGTACGTGTAGAGCAGCTTGTCGTCGGCGATGCCGTTGCCCACGGCGTTCGCGAGGGTGACGTTTCCGGCCATCGCGGCGCTCATGATCCCCGGGCAGCCGATCACCGAATCGGGCCGGAAGTGCAGCGGATCGAGGAAGTCGTCGTCGAGCCGTCGGTATACGACATGGACCGGCATCTCACCGCGCGTGGTCCGCATCCACACCCGGTTCCCGCGGCACACCAGATCGTGCCCCTCCACCAGTTGCACGCCCATCAGCCGGGCCAGCAGGGCGTGTTCGAAGTAGGCGGCGTTGCTCGGGCCGGGGGTGAGGACGACGACCCGGGGATCGCCGATCCCGTCGGGTGCGGCGGCCCTGAGCGCGGCCAGCAGCCTCTGCGCGTAACCGTCCACCGGCAGCACGTACTGCTCCGCGAAGAGCGAGGGGAAGACCCGGGTCATCGCACGCCGGTTCTCGATGACGTACGACACCCCGGACGGGACGCGGACGTTGTCCTCCAGCACCCTGAAGTCGCCCGCCTCGTCCCGCACGAGGTCGATCCCGGCGACGTGGATGCGTACGCCGCCGGGTGGCTCGACCCCGTGCGCGGCTCTGTGGAAGTGGGGGGAGTTGAGCAGCAGCCGCCAGGGCACGACCCCGTCCTCGAAGGCCCGGCAGTGCCCGTACGCGTCCGCGAGGTACGCCTCAAGGGCCCTGACCCGCTGGCCGACCCCGCGTTGTATGAGGTCCCATTCCAGCGCGTCCAGGATGCGGGGCACCAGATCCAGCGGCCAGGGCCGCTCCTCACCCGCGAAGGCGTACGTCACACCCCGGTCCGTGAACGCCCGGGCCATCTGGTCGGCCCTGAACCTCAGTTCGGCCGGTTCGATGGGCTGGAGTGCCGCCAGAACCGGCTCATAGGCGGTCCTGACCTCACCCGGCCGCTCAAACATCTCGTCCCACGCATCGGCCAACGCGTATGCGTCAAATATGTCCGCCATGACCTGACGGTAGGTGTGGTGTGTAACGGACTGATCACTGGCTGATTTCCGATAGTTCACGGGGGTGATCGTGGTGCGGGGCGGGATGGGATGGGGGCGTGAGGCCGCGGGGTGGGTGTGAGGGCGTGACGGGTGGGGCGCGGGGCTCCGGCTGGAGTGCCCGGCCGGAGCCGCTCGGGGTCGACGGTACCCCTCGGCGCTTCATGGCAGGCGGGGTCAGCTGCGATGATGACGTAGAGTTAATGATAAGCATGCCTATAATAGGTTACCTGCTTATTAGCGGCAGCAGGACGCAGGAACCGGGAGGCCCAGTGATCCATAAACCCGAGACCATGTTCGACCGCGACTTCGAGTGGGCCGAGCTCGTGCGCTACGCGGGTTACCAGGGGCCCGAGGCCACCTTGGGGGTGGTGTCCGGTCGGCGGCGGCAGGGCAAGACCTTTCTGCTGGACGGGGTGTGCCGGGCGACCGGTGGGTTCTTCTTCGCGGCCAGTGAGGCCACCGAGGCCGAATCGCTACGGCAGTTCGGTGCGGCGATGGCCCGGTTCGAGGGGCGGCGGACGCCGTACCGGTTCGCGCACTGGGACGAGGCTGTCGAGGCGATGATGCGGCTGGCGACCCCTGACACCGGCCCCCTGACCGTCGTACTCGACGAGTTCCCGTTCCTCGCCAAGGCGTCCCCCGAACTTCCGTCCCTGCTTCAGCGCGCCCTCGGGCCGCAGGGGCGCCGGGAGGGCGGGCCCGTCCGCCTGCTGCTGTGCGGATCGGCGCTGTCCTTCATGGGCAACCTGCTCTCCGGTACGGCGCCGCTGCGCGGCCGGGCGAGCCTGGAGCTGGTTGTGCCGACGCTCGACTACCGGCTCGCCGCCCGGTTCTGGGGCATCGAGGACCCGCGTCTGGCCCTGCTGCTCAACTCGGTCGTCGGCGGCACTCCCGCCTACGGCCGCGAGTTCGTACTCGGTGACGCACCGGCCGACCTCGACGACTTCGGCCCCTGGATACTGCGCAACGTGCTCAACCCCGGTCGCCCTCTCTTCCGCGAGGCTCGCTTCCTGCTCGCCGAGGAGCCGGACCTGCGCGACACCGCGCTCTACCATGGAGTCCTCGCTGCCATTGCTCAGGGCAACCACACCCGGGGCGGTATCGCGAGTTTCCTGGAGCGCAAGTCCACCGACCTCGGTCACGCGCTGACGGTCCTGGAGGACACCGGCATGATCACGCGCGATCCGGACGCCTTCCATGGCAAGCGTTCCGCCTACCGGATCGCCGAGCCCATCCTCACCTTCTACTACGCCGTCATGCGCCCGGAGTGGAGCGACCTGGAGCGGCAGGGACAGGCGCCGGCCGTCTGGGAGCGGTCGCAGTCCAGCTTCCGCAGCAAGGTCGTCGGCCCGCATTTCGAGCAGATCTGCCGTACGTGGACCCGTTGGTACGCCTCCGCCGACACCTTGGGCGGACAGCGAACCCGTGTCGAGTCCGGCACGGTCGCGGACCCCGCGGCCAGGACCAGCCACGAGGTCGACCTGGCGGTCTTCGGGCGTGCGGACGACGGCCGGGAGGTACTGTTGGCCATCGGCGAGGCCAAGTGGAACGGGACCATGGGCGCAGGTCACCTCGACCGACTCCGCCGCATCCGCGAACTGTTGCGTAAGCGCTCGGGTCCGGACGCCTCCGCTACCCGCCTGCTGTGCTTCAGCGGCGCGGAGTTCACCGGCCCCCTCCGCGCCGCCGCTGCTGACGATCCGTCCGTCCAGCTGATTGACCTCGACCGGTTGTATCGAGGGGAGTGAGTCGAGGCCACGGGCGGATCTTTCTGGCTACTCCGGGCGAGGCGGTGTGGCGACTCTGATCGGGCTGATCGCCGGTTGATTCCGGGCAGTTGACGGGGTGATGGTGAGGGTGCCTGTCGGTCCCCGCCTGCGCCCCGGGCTCTGCGGCGCTCTGAGGCGGCGCGTCCGCCGTGCTCGGCGCGGGGGCCCGCACCGCCGCCAACTTGCAGCAACGGACGGGCCGCCGCAATCCAGGACTCATGCCCCGTGGTCAGGCCTTACGTTCCGGGTCGCCAGTCGCGCTATGGCTTTCCCGGGAGCCCCGGCCATGGTGATCCGGGAGCAGTCAACTTCTGTCTTCGCCAGCCGGCTGTCTCCATGTCGCGCGCATGGTGTGCCAAAGGGCCCGGCCGTCGCCGAAGAACGGCAGCAGGAACACGATGTGTGCCAGGTACCACCAGGCCAAGGACCGGTCGAGGCCGGGGAGCCAGAGAAGGGCGCCCACCGCGATGCAAGCAGACGGCCCGGCCAGGGCCACGACAGCTGTCTGCCATGCTGTCATGGTCCCTTCCGGGACCACCGACGTGCGCCACGCTGTCCGCTCGATCGCGATGTGAGTGACCGTGCGGATCCGTTTGAGGACGAGGACGTGTGCCGACTCGTGCAGGGCAAACGGGGCCACGAGGCCCAGGGTGGCTGGTTTGACCAGCAGTATCCACGCCATCTCGGCCGGTACCGGGTCACCGGAGCGCGCCATCCAGACCAGAGCCATGGCCAGGAGGACACCGGCGAACGCCAGCAGTGGCCACACCTGGGCGGCCACTGTCCAGCCAACGGTGCGGATCTTCAGGTCAGTTGCCGGGCATCTCGTTGAGGAGCTGGTCACGGCGCTGCTTCAACCCCCGGTAGATGATCTGGACCATCGTCAAGATGACGGTGAGCACGAGGAACAGGACGATGATCGGGACCGGATTATCGATGCCGGTGGTGATGCCCGTTGCCCCGTCGCCCTTCTCCACCGTCTCGAAGATCATCGACCCGAAGAACGCTTTCCGCTCGACGAACTCGTCACTGCCCGTCGAGAACATGAGGGCGAGCAGGGTCGCCGTTACCGTGACCAACGTGAGCAGCACGGCCCCTATGGCGGCCTTCACGACCGACCGTGCCTTGAGCATTCCTTCTCCTTGACTCGCTTGTGTGGATTCCTTGTACCGCGTAGCAGACGAACGCGACGGCCGCCCCGGCAAGGCAGGCCATCACCGCCCAGGGCGGGAGACTGAGCATGCCCAGCCCGATCACTGACAGGCCCAGAACGATGACGACCACGGACAGTCCCAGGAAAACGGAGAACGGATTGTCCTTCTCTGCCGGGAACACGATGCTGATACACGTGGTCATGACCGCCCCGCCCAGGCAGGACGCCAGCGCCACTCCGCTGGAGAGAAACCGGTCCGGGTAGATCGCCGTCGTGATTGCGAGAGCGGGCACGGCGAACACCGAAAGCAGGACCATCTGCGCTTTGATGAGCCGTACGTAGACGCGCCAGGCCGATGCCCGAGCGCCGGGCAGCATCCGCAACGGCTGGGTGGCGGTGAACTGGTACAGGCCACCGAAGGACAGGGCAGTAAGGCCCCACAGGGGGTTCATCGATGGTTTGGCCAGCAGCAGGTAGACGAACACGGCGACCGCCATCGCGGTGGCGGCAACGGTCTGCGCGCTGCGCAGCAGACACCAGTCATAAGGTCCCAGAACGCCTCGCAGCCGCACGCTTCCGGGGAGTTTCAGGTAGCGGGACTGGCGTACGTGCTGGTTCGGGGCGAGCGCGAAGGCCAGGGCCATGAGTACGGCCGACAATGCCACTGCGACGGCCAGGGTCAGCCAGGGCCCGTGCTCGTTCCACGCCCAGGACACCGATGTGGCCCACGTGTACTCAGTCCGCTTGCTCAGATATGCGCCGGAGATGTCCTGGACCATCGGTGTCATCTGCGCGGAATAGTAGGCCAGCACCGCAAACAGGACGAGCACATTGAGGATGCCCGCCATCCGGCTGAGTCTTATCAGCATCCACAGCCGGGTCATCAGCTGATACAGAACGGACAGCACCAGGTAGGTCAGGGCAACCGGCACGATGACCGATGCCGTGATGTAGCCGGTCGCAGACGGGCCGAGGAGGATCAACGCACTGACGGAGAGGGAGACCAGGCCGGCGGCGGCCACGATGGCGGTCATCGCCGCTTCGTACATGAGGAACGCCATCGAGCGTTCCTGGTTGGTGACCGGTAGCTGATAGCTGATCTGGAGCATCCCTTCGGCATTGATGAACAACACCTTCACCAGCAGGAACGCGATCTGCACCCACAGCAGGAGGGACACCGTCGAGGTGTCGAACAGCAGCCGCCACACGGCGGCTTCGTCGGCCAGGGGGCGCAGGAAGAAGTAGGCGGCGGTGCACATGACGCCCAGGAGCAGCACGGCCGCGACCATGACGAACACTCTGACCGGGGTGGACTTCAGGACTCCGGCCCGCAGCACTCGGCGGCGGAAGAAGACGAGGAGCATCCGGGCCAGGATGGCGGACTGCTTCAGCCGTACCGCCGTCATCGCTGGGACGTTTCGAGGTAGTCGAACACCATGGCGGACAGCGATCCGTGTTCTTCGATCAGATCCTTCGTCGGCTCGTCGTACACCACGTGGCCCAGGTCGAGGAAAAGGGTCCGGTCGGCCAGGCGTTCCAGCACGGCGAAGTCGTGCGTGCACAGAAGGATCGAGCGGCCCGCGTCGCGGATTCGCCGGAACTCTTTCTCAGCGAGGTGCAGCGCTTCGAGGTCGATGCCGTTGAGGGTCTCGTCGATGATGGTCAGCGGCCGGCGCATGACGAGCGCGGACACCAGTTGCGTCTTCTTGCGCATGCCGTGTGAGTAGTCCTCGATGAGATGGTCGTAGCGGCCCTCCATGGAGAATTTGTGGAACAGGCCGATGGCCTCATCATGGTCGACATCGAGGTCGAACAGTTTACCCATCATGGAGATGTACTCGCGGGCGGTGAGGAACTCGGGCAGGTAGTCGTTGCTGGACAGATACATGCCCAACTGCTTCGCCTCGGGCCGGGCGTGCTCATGGCCGCCGATACGGATGGATCCGGACTGAAGGCGTACGAGGTCGAAGATGTTCCTGATCAGTGTTGACTTGCCGGAGCCATTGGGGCCGACGAGACCGACGATCGTGCCTTCCTCGACCGTGAAAGACACATCCAGGAGAACGTTGACAATGCCGTCATAGGAGTAGCTGACGTCGTTGACATACAGGAGAGACACTATCGCTTTGATCCTTTACCGAGTTCGGCAACCAGGGCGGTGCCCAGGAAGCCCGGGTACTACCGGGGGAGCTTCCTGGGCACCTGGCAAAACAGCCGTCAGGCGGCTACACGCATTCGGCGTTGACCTTCAGGCCGAAGTTCTTGAAGGACCAGTTGCCGGTGAACCTCTTGCCCTTCACCGTCACACACCAGACGACCAGGCCAGCGAAGATGGTGGCGCCCAGGGCGAGGATGACAGCGGTGAAGACCAGGAACCAGGCGTCGTAGCGGACGAGGCCCTTGTCGACCTTCGTCCTGATCGATGCGATGGCGCGTGCGGGCGTCGTGGTCGCGGCCACGTACGCGCCGATCGACGCGTTCGTGTAGGCACTGACGGCCTTCGCCTGTACCGATTCGTCGGCGGCTATGGGTTCCCGTACCAGAGTTGACGCAGACACAGTTGTTCTCCCCTGTGGTTGATGTTGTCCCCATGAAGGTGTCTTGTTCCTGGCAAGCGCTGCTAGTGTCCTGAAGGGCACCCTGCGGGACACTTCCTGAGTATCGCGATGACGGCTGCTTCCGCCCTCGATGTGATCTCCAACTTGATGAAGACGCTGGTGACATGCTTCTTCACGGTTCGTTCCGTGATGCAGAGGCGGTCGGCTATTGCCGTGTTCGACTGGCAGTCGCCCAGCGCGGCGAGAATCTCGCGCTCACGCTCCGTCAAAAGGGACAGGTCTGCGTCACGCACCCACGGCGGCATACTGGCCACTCCGCAGCAGGTGTGAATCTCTTCGTGATCATTGTTTCCGTCTAATGGCAGTCTCAATTTCGATCCCCCGTACGGAAATTTCGGTACCGGTTAAGGTTCACCGAAGTGCCTCGTCCCTGCGCGGGACATGGTCCTCCAGGGTTGTCCGGTGACGGGCTTGGTCGTAGTCCCGTGATCGCTGAGGATCGCACCAGTACTTGCGCGGACACCACCCTCATCTTGTTGCAACAGGCCATAGGGGGTGGGGGTAAATGCGCATCAACTTGCCCGAAAGGGTGCTCGGATGCGGCGCAGCTGTGTTGCGGAGGTGGGGGCGGCCGCGCATAGTTGCGCTGCGAAGGGGCTGGAACCGGGGGCGGAGGGTGATGGCCGGGCACGGGACGGACGAACACCCGCACGGTGCCGACCGACTGTGCGAGGCAGGGGACCGCGTGTACTCCCGGGCCGTACGGCGTGGGCGCGTGCCGCGGGACGACGCGGAGACCGTGCCCTGCCTGGTCGAGCTGGCCCTGCTGCACCCCGACCCGGACGACATGGGATGGTTGGTGCCCACCGCTCCCCAGGAGGTTATGACCCGGCTACTGCGCGGCGTTCACGAGGAGGTCAGCGCCAGCCAGGCCCGGGTGGGGGCGGCGGTCGCGGCCGTGGAGCGGTACGCGGGGCTCGGCGGCGGGCGGGTGCAGGCACCTGCGGAGAGCGCTGCGAGTACGGCGATCCGGGTGCTCGACGGGCTCGCACGTATCCGCGCCGCCATGGACGAGGCCACCGAGGCCTGCACCACCGAGGTGCTCACCGTCCAGCCCGGCGGCATCCGCAGGGAGGACGAACTCTCCGAGGGCCTGCACCGCGCGCTGGAGATGCGGCGGCGGGGCGTGCGGATGCGGGACCTGTACACGCATGTGGCCCGGCACGGCCAGGGCCTGCACACCTACATGGAGCTCATGGGCGACGCCGCTGAGGCCCGCACCCTGGACGAGGTCGTCGAGCGCCTGATCGTCTTCGACCGGACCGTCGCCTTCATCCCCGCCAACGCCGACCGCACGATGGCCCTGGAGGTCCGCCACCCCGCGCTGGTGGAGTACCTCGTGACGGTCTTCGAGCGGTTGTGGCGCCTGGGAATTCCGCTGACCGCTCCGCTCCCGTCGACCGGCATCGAGGGCATCACCCACCGGGAGCGGTCCATCGCCGCGCTGCTCGCCGAGGGACACCAGGACGCGGTGGTCGCGGAGCGGCTGGGGATCAGCGTGCGGACGTGCCGGGCGCATATCGCCCGGCTGTCGGAGACGTTGGGGGCGGCGAGCCGTACGCAGTTGGGGGTGCGGATCGCTCAGGCCGGCCTGGACGGGACGCCCCGTACAGCAGACCTCCAGCCCCTCACTGCCCCTCGTCCGGCTGTTCCAGAATCCCCGACCGGCCGATGAGGTAGCCGAGCTGGGCCCGGCTCTCGCTGCCCAGCGTCGCCGCGAGCTTGGCGATGTGGACGCGGGCGGTGCGGACGTTCATGCCCAGGCGGTCCGCAATTGCAGTGTCAGTGTGGCCCTCGACGAGGAGGGCGGCGATGGCGCGCTGGCGGGGTGTGATGCCGTTGAGGGACGGGCGCGGGACGGATTCCGGGTACATGGGCGTGGCCAGGCGCCAGAGGCGGTCGAAGGTGGTGACGAAGAAGTCGATGAGCGCCGGGTGACGGACTTCCAGGGCGAGGGAGCCGTCCTTGTCGGCGGGAATGAAGGCGAGCGTGGAGTCCACGACGATGAGCCGGTCGGTGATCTCGTCGAGCGAGCGTGCCTCTGCCTCGCCCCTCAGCCGTTCGTAGCGGGCGAGGACGGACGGCGCGTGGCGGAGCGTGTGCTGGTAGAGGGTACGGATGCGGCCGCCACGGTTCAGCAGGTCCTGGTCGCGGCTCAGGGCACGGGCCTGCGCCACCTCGCTGCGTCGGCCGGTATGGCCGGTGTGGGGCTGGATGCAGAGGACTTCCCGGGTCGCTTCCGCCATGGCCTCCGTGATGGCCTGGTTGATCCGCTCCGAACTGCTGAGGACTCTCAGGGCCGGTGTGCTCGACTCCGCCGCCGTACGGCGGCCGTCGATGTGCATGAGGGGCTCGAACGCGGCGGCCAAGCGTTCCTCTCGCCGCCGCTCGTCGGCTATGCGGTCCTCGACATTCCGCAGCAGCCGATGGAGTACGGCGGCCGGGGCGACGGGCTCCAGGCGGCTCAGGTCCTCCACGGCCGGGTGCAGCAGCCCGAAAGCGACGAGGCAAGGGGCTTTGTCGACGTCCTCGCTGGGCACATGCCCTTCGCGCAAGGCCCGTTCGTACAGCTTCGCTCCGGCTGAACACAGTTCCTCGACGCCGTGATCCGGATGCGATGCCGCGGTCACTGGTCGGCTCCGTGCTGCTTGAGAATTCCGGACTCGGCGATGAGGTAGCCGAGTTGGGCGCGGCTGCCGCTGCCCAGGGCCGTGGCGAGCTTGGCGATGTGGGCCCGGCAGGTGCGGACGTTCATGCCTAGGCGGCGGGCTATGGCCTCGTCGACATGGCCCTCGACCAAGAGCTTCGCTATGGAGTGCTGGATGTCCGTGATGCCGTCGGGGGCGGTTTCGTAGGGGGCGCCGGTGCTCAACGGGACCGCGCGGGCCCACATGAACTCGAAGACCTTGATCAGGTAGCGGACGACGCCCGGGTGACGCAGTTCCAGGGCGATCTGTCGGTCGTCGCGGGTGGGGATGAAGGCCACGGATTCGTCACAGATGATGAGACGCTCGACGAGTTCGTCGATGGTGCGGTACTCCACCTTGCCGTCGGAGAAGTGGGCCACGTAGGCCAGCGTCTCGGGGCTGTAGCGTGCCGTGTGCTGGTAAAGAGTACGGATGCGTACACCACGTTCGATCAGAGGTCTGTCACGCTCCAGTCCTTGGACGAGGGTGTGTTCGAGGCGGCGGCCCCCCGGTTGCACCGTGAGCATCTCGGACTCGCACTGTGCCGTGGCCAGGTCGAGAGCCGCGTTGATGCGGTCGAAGCCCTCCAGCACCGTGATCGAGTGAGTGGGCGCCGCCGTCTGGGCGCTGAGGGTCATGAACGGCTCGAAGGTGTCCGCCAGTTCGATCGAGAGGCGTCTGCGCTCGCTGATCTCGCGTTCTATGGGATTGAGTCGCTGCGCCAGGGCGACCGACGGGGGAACCGGGCGCAGCCACTTCGCGTCATCAGGGTCCGGGTGCAGGAGCGCGAGCTCTATCAGGCAGGGGGTGGACTCCACGTCCGCACGGGCTATCCGTCCCGTGCGCAGAGCGTTCGCGTACAGGCGGCCACCCTCCTCGCACAGGTCCGTCACCTCATGGGGATGTGTCGCTTTGGTCCGATTCGTTTCCAAATCTCCACCCCCCAGGGTCCTGAACGTGCAGGAACATGATGCACCGATTGTGTGGCCATGACGTGCCCGAATAAGCCATCGTCGTATCCGACGGGGGAAGAGGTGACCTTCAAGTGAGGACGAAGCCGACTATGCGCAAGAGAATGCTTCGCTCGGTGCTTGTCGCTGCCTTCTCCGCCGTTGTGACCTTCGGCGCGCTGAGCGGCCTCTCCGAAGCGAAGGGTGGGGCTCAGGCAGACAGCAGTTGGGGCCCGAACGTGGTGGTTGCCGCTGCGGCGGACGACAGTAGCTGGGGGCCGGTGACACCGGCAGGGACAGATGACAGTACCTGGGGCTGACTGAGATGACCACTCCACCCGACGACCGCTCCTTCCGCCGAGAAATGGCCACCGCCTACCGCTCCGGCTGGCACTTCATCGACCTGGTCACCGCCATCCCCCACAGCGGTGACTCGTTGATGGTGACCGTGTTCGGAGAGCCGGTGGTGGTCACCCGGGACGAGGACGAGGATGTCCGGGCGTACCGGTGTCTGCGGCGCCCGCGCGGCGCGCCGCAGCCCGTGCGGTGCGCCGTACGGTACGGAATGATCTTTGTGAACCTCGATCAGCGTGACCACCGGCTAGCCGAACCGGAGGCCCCGGACGTACCGACCATCACAGCCACCCCCCGCAGTGCCTGACGCGATTCCCCCGTCGTTGTAGATCGCGCAGGCGCTTCCCCCCGCAGCGGCGTCACCGTGACCTGAACACGGTGACGCCGCTGCAGTTTTGCGTGAAATCTCTAGATATCCGCCGGTATCAGTACCGGCTGGATTCAGTCGCGTGCCCGCGTGTTTATTGCGAACTTCTTACGCAAGCCGTCCCGTGCCCAATCCGTGCTGCCAACTCGTGCTGCCCAACTCGTGTGCCCATCGCCTTGAGTGGAATAGACTCAACTTTGTGTACGCTGGCTGAGTCAGTACGGGGGACGGACGTACGGTGAGACGGCTGACGCAAGGAGGAGAACGGACACGTGGACGCCGAGCTGACCAACAGGAGCCGGGACGCGATCAACGCGGCCAGTAACCACGCCGTGTCGGAGGGGCACCCGGACCTTACCCCCGCTCACCTGCTCCTGGCTCTGCTCCAGGGGCGAGGCCGACAGGCAAACGAGAACATCACCGACCTGCTGGCCGCCGTCGACGCCGACCAGGCGGCCGTACGCGCCGGCGCCGAGCGCATCCTCGCCGGTCTGCCCAGCGTGACCGGCTCCACCGTGGCGCCGCCCCAGCCCAACCGCGAGCTTCTCGCCGCGATCGCCGACGCGCAGGCGAAGGCCAGGGACCTCGGGGACGAGTACCTCTCCACCGAGCACCTCCTCATCGGCATCGCCGCGAAGGGCGGCCAGGCGGGTGAGATGCTTTCCCAGCAGGGGGCCGGTGCGAAGAAGCTGCTGGATGCCTTCCAGAAGGCGAGGGGTGGACGCAGGGTGACGACGGCCGACCCGGAGGGTCAGTACAAGGCCCTGGAGAAGTTCGGTACCGACTTCACCGCCGCCGCCCGCGAGGGCAAGCTCGACCCGGTCATCGGGCGGGACCAGGAGATCCGGCGGGTCGTGCAGGTGCTGTCCCGCCGTACGAAGAACAACCCCGTCCTCATCGGTGAGCCCGGCGTAGGCAAGACCGCCGTCGTCGAAGGGCTCGCGCAGCGGATCGTCAAAGGTGACGTGCCCGAGTCCCTCAAGGACAAGCGGCTCGTCGCGCTCGACCTCGGGGCGATGGTGGCCGGGGCCAAGTACCGCGGTGAGTTCGAGGAGCGGCTGAAGACGGTCCTGGCCGAGATCAAGGACTCCGACGGGCAGATCGTCACCTTCATCGACGAGCTGCACACCGTGGTCGGCGCCGGCGCGGGCGGTGACTCGGCGATGGACGCGGGCAACATGCTCAAGCCGATGCTCGCCCGCGGTGAGCTGCGCATGGTCGGCGCAACCACCCTCGACGAGTACCGCGAGCGGGTCGAGAAGGACCCGGCGCTGGAGCGGCGCTTCCAGCAGGTGCTGGTCGCCGAGCCGAGCGTCGAGGACTCGATCGCCATCCTGCGCGGGCTCAAGGGGCGGTACGAGGCCCACCACAAGGTTCAGATCGCCGACGCCGCGCTGGTCGCGGCGGCCACCCTCTCGGACCGCTACATCACCTCCCGCTTCCTCCCCGACAAGGCCATCGACCTCGTCGACGAGGCGGCCTCCCGCCTCCGTATGGAGATCGACTCGTCCCCCGTCGAGATCGACGAACTCCAGCGCGCCGTCGACCGCCTCCGCATGGAGGAACTGGCGCTGAGCAAGGAGACGGACGCCGCCTCCCGCGAGCGCCTCGACAAGCTGCGCCGTGATCTCGCCGACAAGGAAGAGGAGTTGCGGGGCCTGACCGCCCGCTGGGAGAAGGAGAAGCAGTCCCTCAACCGCGTCGGCGAGCTGAAGGAGAAGCTCGACGAACTCCGCGGACAGGCCGAACGCGCCCAGCGCGACGGCGACTTCGACACCGCCTCCAAGCTGCTGTACGGCGAGATCCCCTCCCTGGAGCGGGACTTGGAGGCCGCCAGCGAGGCCGAGGAGGAGGTCGCCAAGGACACCATGGTCAAGGAGGAGGTCGGCTCCGACGACATCGCGGACGTCGTCGCCTCCTGGACCGGCATCCCGGCCGGACGCCTGCTGGAGGGCGAGACGCAGAAGCTGCTGCGCATGGAGGACGAGATCGGCCGCCGGCTCATCGGCCAGACCGAGGCCGTGCGCGCGGTGTCGGATGCCGTACGCCGCAGCCGTGCCGGTATCGCCGACCCGGACCGCCCGACCGGCTCCTTCCTCTTCCTCGGCCCCACCGGCGTCGGCAAGACCGAACTCGCCAAGGCCCTCGCCGACTTCCTCTTCGACGACGAGCGGGCCATGGTCCGTATCGACATGTCGGAGTACAGCGAGAAGCACAGCGTCGCCAGGCTGGTCGGCGCGCCTCCCGGCTACGTCGGCTACGAGGAGGGCGGCCAGCTCACGGAAGCGGTGCGGCGCCGCCCGTACAGCGTCGTACTCCTCGACGAAGTCGAGAAGGCGCACCCCGAGGTCTTCGACATCCTCCTCCAGGTGCTCGACGACGGCCGCCTCACCGATGGACAGGGCCGTACGGTCGACTTCCGCAACACCATCCTGATCCTGACCTCGAACCTGGGCAGCCAGTACCTGGTCGAGCCGCTGACCAGTGAGGCGGAGAAGCGGGAACAGGTCCTTGAGGTGGTCCGCACCTCCTTCAAGCCCGAGTTCCTCAACCGCCTCGACGACCTGGTCGTCTTCTCGGCGCTGGCCAAGGACGAGCTGGCCCGGATCGCCCGGCTCCAGATCGACGGCCTCGCCAAGCGGCTCGCCGAGCGCCGCCTCACCCTGGAGATCACCCCCGAGGCCCTGGCCTGGCTCGCCGACGAGGGCAACGACCCGGCGTACGGCGCCCGCCCCCTGCGCCGCCTCGTCCAGACCGCCATTGGCGACCGCCTCGCCAAGGAGATCCTGGCCGGGGAGGTCAAGGACGGGGACACGGTCAGGGTGGCGGTGTTCGGGGACGGATTGATCGTCGGACCGTCCACCGGAAAGACGCTCTGAGCTGAATTCCGCCAAGGACGGGCCAACCGTACGGGGCAGGGGTTGCCACCCCCCGCCCCGCATGGGGGAGGATGGCGGAATCCGTACGAAGGGAAAATCACGGTGAGCATCGACCCGTCCTCGATTCCGAGCTTCGGGGGCCAGCCACAGCCGAAGCCTCAGCAGCCGGCAGGCCCCGTGGTCCCGGATCAGGACCTCGTGAAGCAGCTCCTGGACCAGATGGAGCTGAAGTACGTCGTCGACGACGAGGGTGACCTCGCGGCGCCGTGGGAGCAGTTCCGTACGTACTTCATGTTCCGCGGCGAGGGTGACCAGCAGGTCTTCTCGGTGCGGACGTTCTACGACCGGCCCCACAAGATCGACGAGAAGCCGCGGCTGCTCGAAACGATCGACGACTGGAACCGGCGGACCCTGTGGCCCAAGGTCTACAGCCACACCCACGACGACGGCACCGTCCGTCTCATCGGTGAGGCCCAACTGCTGATCGGCACCGGCGTCAGCCTGGAGCACTTCGTCTCGTCCACGGTCAGCTGGGTCCGCGCCGCCATCGAGTTCGACAAGTGGCTCGTCGAGCAGCTGGGCCTGACGGAGGAGATCGACGAGGCGGACAAGCCCGAGGAAGAGTAACCAGCCAGGGCCCACGCCAGAGCCCGGCCAGGACACCGACCCCTACACGGTCGCGTGCCGGGCCGGGCTCTTGCCGTACGCGGACCGGTACCGGTGGTGGTCCGCGCGCAGGCCCCGACGGCGGGAGAGCCGCGCGCAGGCGTTCTCGCACAGGCCCCCACGGTGTGAAAGCCGCCCACGCGCGGGAGGGGCCGTGCCGGTGTGTCAACGCCCGTCGCCTACAGAGGGCTCGACGAACCCGTCTCCTGCGACCCCCGAGCCGTATGTCCACACGCGACGGGCGGACACACCGGCACGGCCCCGACCCACCCCCACCACAGCAGGCGCCTAGAACGCCGCCCGCAGCCTCTTCGCCGCCTCCTGGAGCACCTCCGTCCGCTTGCAGAACGCAAACCGCACAAACGGCGCCCCCACCCCCCCCGGTGGTCGTAGAACACGGCGTTCGGGATCGCGACGACACCCGCCCGTTCCGGCAGGGCGCGGCAGAATGCGAAGCCGTCGGTCTCGCCTAGCGGGTCGGCGTCCTGGATGAGCGGCGGCAGCATCTCCAAGGAGACGCTGCAGGAGAACCCAGGGTCCGTGGCGGTGGTGCGGGGGCGGTCCACGTCGCGGATCCAGCCCCGGCCGCTGAGCGCGTTGAGGACTGTCTCTGGCCCCTCGAAGCCGACGTCGGGCGCCTCGCGGGCGTCGATCGCAACGAGGAGATCGGCGAGCGCCTCGTACGGGACGCCGGCGGTGAAGTACGCGTTCCACGCCGGCATCGCGGAGGTGGCATGCGGGCGGGCGCTCAGCTGCCAGGCAACCGGGAGACCGCCCAGTTCGAACGGGTAGGCCGCGAGGATCCATTCGGCGCCGCGCAGCTCATCCGGGCTGACGTACAGCAGGGTGTGGCGGGAGGTAGGCCACATGCGCCAGCCGAGGCCGGCCAGGGTGTCACCGATCCGTTCGACGAGTGCGCCGTCGTCACCCGCCAGATGGCGCGGGGTGACCCAGTACACCGGACCCGGCGAGTCGGGATGGGAGGGTTCGCTGGGGTGGTGCGGGTGCAGGGGCGCCTCCGTGGGCTCAGGGGGAAGGGTTTCCGTCAGGGCGTTGTACGTTGACATGCCCCTGCAGCAGTGCACCAGTCATTGCCGGATCTTTCCTGTCTGCCCCCGGCGAACTGAGATCTCCGCTGTCGTTGTGGGATCTCAAATCGCCTGGCCGAATCTCACGGCTAGTGGCCGATCGGCCACGGGCCTGAGACTGGCTGGTCGGCGTGTTCACTCGTTGGAGTGAGCCACACGTAAGACGGACCCTCCATGCTGCCCCACGATCCATCGGCAGATCGCTTCCACGACGTAGCCTTGCTCGGCGTCGTCGAGCGCACATCCGGCGGGGATGCTGTCCTGTCGCATTGAAGCTGTCGGATTCTCACTCGTTCTCGTTCACGCTGTCGGGTTCTCATCGCGTCACGCGCTGGGCGCAGCGTTTGCTTCGTTTGTGGGTTTTGTCTCACTTCGTTGGTCTCGTTCCCACTGCACCTGCCACGGTCGCTTTCGGCATGTAGAGCCGAGCTGGCAGAAGGTTGCTCGCTTCGGTAGTTCCACATCTTCCTGGCCGAGAGCTGCTCCCCGGCGGCGAGGCCGCACCGCAGCCTGGTGAACCTCGCGCCGGAGCCCGAACCGGGCCCAAGGTCGATCGGCCGGCCGCGGCGTAAGTCGCGGCCGTTCCTCGTCATTGGCGGCTGATCGTGCGGGTGACGCCCGCCGCGATCGTCGTCGCGAGGACCCAGCCCGTGATGATCAGGGCGTAGGCCAGCGACTGGAGTCCCGTGCTGGTCGGCGTATAGGCATGTTCCTGGCCGAAGTCGATGATCGGCAGCAGAAGGTCGAGTGTGTAGAAGAGCGCGTTGAAGGGCGGGGCCTCGTCCGGTTTCAGGGCGCGGGGGCGCTCGGCCGTGTAGGCGAGTGTGCCGATCAGCAGGAGTGAGAACAGCCAGGAGGCCGCGCGGACGGGGCGGAAGCCGTAGCCGACCGTGGCGTCCTGGACGTGGCCCCACAGGCGGGCGTAGGGCGGCAGAGTTGCGCGGTGCCGGCGCTGTTTGGCGAGTTGGACCGTGCGGGCCGCGCCGTCGTCGCCGATGCGGCGGTAGGCGGCGGTGAGTTGTTCGTACGAGAACGGGACGTGGCCGTCTCTGTCCCGCCGCAGCAGCGCCAGTCGGCGTTCGGCCAGCTCGTGCGGGGCGAGTGTGGTGTAGGTCAGGCCGTCGAGCCGGACCTCGTCGGGCCAGGTCTCCGGGGCGATGTGGAGCAGATCCAGTTGGGAGCGGCGCAGTGAGACCATGCCCTGGATGGGCCGGGCCTCGCGGAACCAGAGTTCACCGGCGACCAGGCTGCTGGCTCGCAGAGCGACACCGCCCGGGTGGGAGAGAGTTGCGTAGGCAAAATTGAGCTGGCCTGGTATGCGGGCACCGCGCAGATTGATCCGGCCGTTCGAGACGAGCCGCATCGCGTGCAGATCCGCGCCGACGCTGAGCGTCGAGGCGTGCAGGGTGGTGTCAGTGGGGTTGTCGAGCCGCGAGTCGCTGAGGCCGAGCGTGCCCGCGATCGTCGCTCCCTTGAGGCAGAGTTCGCCGTTCGCCGTCAGGTACCGGGCATTGAGGTCGGAGCCGACCGCCAGGCCAGTGCCGCGCAGGGCCACGCCCGCGGGGCAGTCGAGCTGCGCCTCGTCGAGGTCGAGGGCGCCCGCGATGCTCGCGCCGTACAGGCGGAGCGTGCCGTGCACGGTCAGGCCGCGTGCCGAGAGATGGTCCTCGATCACGGCGCCGTTGAGCTGCACGACGTCCTCGCGACGCCGGTTCGGGACAGATGGGATGGGCGGGACGGAGGCGTCGTCGGGCAGCGGCGCGGAGGTCGCGTCGGCCCCCTGAGCCGGTTCGCCGATGCGGGCACGGTCCAGGAACAGTGCCCCCGTGATCCGCGCCCCGGCCAGGCGTACGGGACCGCGCACCCGGCACAGCGTCAAGCGCAGTGAGTCGTCGAGTCTGAGCGCCGTGGCATGCAGCGACGGCAGGACGGAGACGCCGAGGCTGAGTCGGCGTAACTGGGCGCCGTACAGGTCGACTTCTTCCTCGAAGTAGCAGGCCCACAGGTGGACGGGGCAGTCGACGGCCGCGTACTGGAGGTCGAGCCGGCCCGTGATCCGGGCGCCCGCCACCTTGAGGACGGCGGTCTCGCCCGCCGTGCGAGGCCCGTTGAGCAGCAGGGTGCGCAACACCTCGGCGCGCAGGGTGCGTTCGGGTCCCCAGGTATTCCCGGCCGTGGTTTCCTCGTCGGGGGTCGTACGGAAGTTGACCTCGGTCCCGCACGGAAACGCCTGCCAGACCCGCAGCTCGGCCGGGGTCAGCTCGTCGATCTCCATCGCGCGACTGTGGCCACGCGGGCCGGTCCTTGTCAACGGGTCTACGGGTTCACCACGATCAACAGAGCTGTTCCGTCCATCAGCACGATTCCGCGAAAGCCATGTCAGTTGAGAACACTGAGGCCCGGTGTTCTCAATCAACGTGCCACCCCATCAGGTCAGCGGCTTGCCATCTGACAGATGCACTTCGACAGGACAACTGAGGAGGTACCCGACACCACAATGATTGAGGTCAGGCGCGCGGTGCTCGCCGGACACAAGCTGCGCATCCACTACGCGGCCACAGGCCAGACACCACAGTGGCGCACGGTGGACCCGATCGGCCTGGTCACCGTACGGGACCGGGGCTACTTGCTGGCCACGAGATCTGGCGCGGACCGCACCTACCGGCTGTCGCGGGTGTTGGCCGCCGAGGAACTCCCCGAAACGGCACAGCGACCAAACCGGGTCGATCTGGACCGGATCTGGCGGGAACGCTCCGCGCAGTTTCTCTCCGGCGGCGACCACATCACCGTGCTGGTACGGGTGAACCCGGCGCGGCGGGAGGACCTGCTGGACACCGCGCTGGCCGTCCGCGCAGAAGAACCCGACGCAGACGGCTGGCTGCGGCTGAAGGTGACCTTCCAAGATTCCCGACACGCCGAATGGGTACTGTGGCAGCTCAGCACGGACGCGGAAGCCCTGGCCCCGCAGTCGCTGCGCACCTCCCTACGCAACCGCGCCGCCGCGATTGCCACCCGCTACGGAGACTCATCCTGAGACTGGCGCTCCCCAATGACCGGTTTCTACGCGGATCCGTGTCAAAACCCGGCTCAACAGCCTCAGTGCCCGTCTGCACGTGCGACGGTGAGGAGGGAGCAACTCCGTCCTGACTGGCGGACGGTGGTGAATGAGGTGCGGGTGGTCAAGGTCACCGGCGGTCTGACCGGAGGCGAGTGCACCACGTCCGTCCGCACGGACGAACTGAACCTCTACCGGTACCAATGGAGCGGCATGGACGGGGCCTGGGGCAGCTCACGCGTGTCCGGGACGGTCTATCCGATCTACGACTGCACCTCGTAGGCGAGGGCGCTCCCGTCCGTGCCTCGGACGGGAGCGCCCGGGCCTTCGGATACACGCCCTCCTCCATCACACGCTCAGCGGCGAACTCACCGGCGGCCATTGACCTCCACGCTCTCCCCGGGCCAACTGCCGGGGGAAATGAGGAAATGGCCACGCTCCTGAGACAGGAACGTGGCCACGGGCGTGAGACACCGCGACAACGCGCAGGCCACAGTCCTCCGAGATGTCAAAGGGCATGAGATCCCACAGTCGTTGTGTAGACCACGACTCGCTGCGCATTGTCGGCGCTCGATGCGCAGCGAATGCGCAAATTCAGGCTTGGGTGCGCGATGACTCCGGACCGTAACTGCCAGTTGGCGGTTTCTGGTGATCGTTGAGGGCGGGACGCGCGGCTGACGGTTCCAGGTCGCTCGCCTGGCCGGGTGACCGGATGGTGATGGCGGCGGCTCGCGTGCTCATGGGTGGGAGTGAGCGGTGGGTCGTTGGGCGAGGGCTTTGCTCTGGGCGGGCAGGCCGATGCGCCAGGAGAAGATCACGGTCATGACCATGCAGATCAGCGCGAATAGGAGGACCCCGACTCCAACCTCGCTCCGGACGAAATAGGAGAACGCGGCCACCGTGAACACGCCGGACGCCAGTCCGAACGCGGATGCGAGCGTCGGCACCGCGCGTTCCGCCGGCAGTCCCGCACCGGCGGCCAGTGCGACGCTCACCAGCGCGTCCGGGGCGACGAAGGCGCTCTCCACGTCGCTCACGAGCAGATTGACGAATGTTCCCAGGCTGATGAAGACAGCCACGCATCGGCCGGCAGTAAGGGTGGTGGGCATTTTCCGCCTCCTTCGGTCCGGCGGCGCTCACCGCCACACAGTGACCGTTGTGTTGTCTACATCGTAGACATGGCGAAGGCAGGATGTCTACGATGTAGACAAGGTGCGAGAATGGAGGCATGGCCAGAACTCGCTTCCTCACCCCTGAACTGATCGTCCGCAAAGCCCTGGAGGTGGGGGATCGCGGCGGTGCGGAGGCGATGACGATGCGCCGGATCGCAGCGGAGCTGGGATGCGACCCCATGGCGCTCTACCGGCACTTCGCAAACCGTGAGGCCCTGCTCGACGCCGTTGCCGACCTCGCCGTCGCCGAGGTGAGGGACGCCGACCTCCGGATGCCGTGGGATGAGCGCATCTCAGTGGCCGCGGACGCCATCCGCGAGGCCGCGCTGAGGCATCCGGGGATTACAGCGCATCTGGCCGCGCGTCCGCCCATGGGAGAGAACGGGCGGCGGATCGCTGCGGGTGTGCTGGGGGCGCTCGGGGCGGCCGGGCTGCCGCCGGCCACGGCGGTACGAAGCTTCCAGACACTCATGGCCTACCTGGCCTCGTCGCTGGCCATGGCGGTCCAGGCGGGGGCGCGGGACCGGCGCTGGGAGCATGTACGCGACATGGTGAACGGGCTGTCCGGAGCCGCCGCTCCGGGCGAGGAACTGTTTGTCGTCGGGTCAGCCGAACAGTTCCAATTCGGGCTGCGGCTGCTGCTGGCCGGCATCAGGGCAGAGGCCGCAGCCGGTCAATGACCGACCGTCTGCGGACCGACCCAAAAGACGTCCCGGCGTCTCCAGCAGTCGGAATGGAACCGGGCAGCCCGCCCTGCTGAACGTGACCAAGCCCGGCCTCAGACGGCCGCGTTTGCTCACGCCCAGCCGACACAGCGGGTGCGCATCGAGCGCGGATTACGGAGTTTCCGCAGGAACCACTGCGCGTCAGGCCGCGGAACCTACACGTTGTAGGGCCTCAAATTTCGTGTCGGAATCTCACGGCTGGTGCCGGATGGAAGTCGGATCCGACGTGGCGCTGAGACATGCAGGTCGCGCCTGTACCTTGTTCGCGTTGAGACGCCGACGCCTGGAATGCCAAGCGGCCGGGCCGGGAACAGCCGGTCCGGCCGGCACGGTTGCATCGACCGGGGGACCGGCGCCGCACGGGCGGGGAACACGGAGACCACAAGGTCGTCCGCCCCACCCGGATCCGGGCCCCAGGATCGCGGTACGCCCGCCGCGCACTCGGACCAAGACGTATTTCTGCAGGAGGACTGTTTCATGACTGACCGGCCCTTGACGCTCATGGCAGTACACGCCCACCCCGACGACGAGGCCACCGGAACCGGAGGCGTCCTCGCGCGGTACGCGGCGGAAGGCATCCGCACGGTTCTCGTGACGTGTACCGACGGCGGTTGCGGTGACGGACCGGGGGGTGTCAAGCCGGGCGATCCCGGGCACGATCCGGCGGCGGTCGCCTTGATGCGCCGTCAAGAACTTGAGGCGAGCTGTGACGTCCTGAAGGTCAGCGATCTGGAGATGCTGGACTATGCCGACTCCGGGATGACGGGCTGGCCGAGCAATGACGCCCCCGGATCCTTCTGGCAGACCCCCGTGCAGGAAGGCGCGGCCCGACTCGCGGAACTCATGCGGCACTACCGACCTGATGTGGTCGTCACCTACGACGAGAACGGCTTCTACGGCCACCCCGACCACATCCAGGCCCACCGCATCACGATGGCGGCGCTGGAGATGACCGCGCTGGCACCGAAGGTGTACTGGACCACGATGCCCCGCTCGATGATGCAGCGGTTCGGCGAGATCATGCGCGAGTTTCATGAGGACATGCCGGAGCCGGATCCTGCCGAGGCCGCCGCGATGGCCGAGATCGGCCTCCCCGACGATGAGATCACCACGTGGGTGGACACCACCGCGTTCAGCGGTCAGAAGTTCGACGCGCTGGCCGCGCACGCCAGTCAGGGCGAGAACATCTTCTTCCTCAAGATGGGCAAGGAGAGGTTCGGCGAGTTGATGGGCATGGAGACCTTCGTACGTGTCCAGGACGCCACCGGCGCGGCCGTACCCGAGAACGATCTCTTCGCCGGACTGCGCTGATCCGCCCGCCCGACCGGCCGGGAAAAGCTCATCGACCGCACGGCGCGATCGAGCGGGTCACACACCCGGAGGCTTGTCCACGCGAGTTCCGCTCCGGCAGCCCGCCTCCAGGCCCTCGCCGGCGGCGTCGACGCGTGCCCGCACTGCCGACCCGACACCGCGCTCGTCCCCAAACCACCTGGCAACCGCACAAGTGGGAGACCTTCGGGCTGCTGACTCGGAAGGTGCGCGACAGCCCAGGTCACAAGCCCGGCGGTCTGCTCCGATCAAGGCAGACCGCCGAGGAAGCGACACGAAGCTGAGGCTCCGATGTCCGACACGCGGTGAGGCAACGGAAGAAGCAGCAGGACACGAGGGCGGTCTCCGACACCAACCGCAAGACCCAGTCATCCGATCGAGTCGTTTGACCACTGATTGTTCGGGCACCGGGCCGCCGATTCGCCTGCATCGGCTGATACTCGTCGCTCTGCCCGCACCGCTGAGATCGCCATGATTGGCGTCCGTACCTGAAGGAGTTCCCGTGGGCCAGCGCACCGTCACGCTCATCGCCGCACCGCTGGGGAGCATGCAACCCGGCCGGCCGATCGACTGGGACCAGCTCCCGCCCGCCGCGCGCACATGGGCCGACGAACAGGCCGGCAACGACAACGAGATGCTCACTGCCCTCGACGGCAACCACCGAGCCGAGCTCCAGGCCAATTACGACGTCTATGTTGTCGAATTGGGCTGACTGACCGACTCTGCGGCCCTTGCTCGCACAACAAACCTCGTTCCCTCTTCGGAGGCGCCAGGGCGGCAGGAGCCGGCGAGCCGGGTACGGATGATCTGCTGCCCTGGCTGCTGTCACGTCTGGCGGCGGAACTGCCGGCCGATGAGTACCGCACGACTGCCGTCCTGCATCCGAACATCTGGTACGGCCACGGCGCTGGACAGGTCCGTGCGTGGCTAATCGCGCGCAAGCAGAACGGCGCCGACTCACGCAGGTGAGCCGGCGCCGCGCCCAATCTCAAACGTCGATGCGGGCGACCTTACGGCCCACCTTGAGGTGCAGCTCGGCACCTTCGAGCGCGCCGATCTCGCCGACGACTTCGCCGAGCGTCTGCTGAACAGAAGCCTCCGTGAGCGGCGTCGGCTGCTGGCCTCCGTTCGATTCGCGGATCAGACGGAGGCCCTTCTGCTGAGCCACACGGCGCACGGCGGAAATGCTGGGGGCGAAGTCCAGCGTGCGGCTGATCAGCGCCCCGAGCGTGTCCTCGCCGTGGTCCTTCAGGGAGATGACGGGGAGGTTCTGGGTGTCCCCGAAAGAGCGCTTGGAGAAGCGCGCCGTGAACTCCGCGCGAGCGGCAGCCGCAGCGTCCAAGCCGTGGAGGGCGGCCACCACCTCGCCGGCCAGGATGCGCTTGATGGCCATCGGGTGCGCGGTTCCCTCCTCCAGACGCTTGATGACTACGCGGATCTCGTCGTCCGTCCATTCGGTGAGCAGCTGGAGGTACGGCTCGGTGAGGTGGTCGGGGATGGACATCAGCCGGCCGTAGACGTCATCAGGCGATGCCGTCAGGCCCACGTAGTTGCCCTTGCTCTTGCTCATCTTGGTGCCGGTGCCGTCGGTGCCCTCGATGAGCGGGGTGGTGATGACGACCTCGGGTGTCTGCTCCGAGATCTCCATGACCTTGCGGCACATCTGGAGGTTCAGCAGCTGGTCCACACCGCCGAGTTCAACGTCGGTGTCGATGGCCACCGAGTCCCACGCCATGACCACGGAGTAGACGAACTCGGCGACGGACAGCCCCTGCCCCTCCGCGAGCCGGGTGCGGAAGTCCTCGCGCTGGAGCGACATGGAGACCGGCACCCGGGCGAGGACTCCGACGAGCTCAGGCAGGGTGACCTTGTTCAGCCACTCGCCGTTGAAGCGCAGGTCGGCACGCTCGAAGTTGATGAACGGCGTGACCTGCTGCTGGTAGCCGCTCAGGTTGCGGGCGATGTCCTCGTCAGTGAGGGTCGGCCGCTCCGAGGACCTTCCCGACGGGTCACCGATCTTGGCCGTGACATCACCGATGATGAAGACGACGTGATGGCCCATCCGCTGGAACCGGCTGGCGATGATGATCGGCACCACATGGCCGAGGTGGACATCGGGCGAGGTCGGGTCGATGCCGTACTTGACGACGAACGGACGCCCCGCGTCCCGTGCGGCTTCGATCTTCTCGGCGAGCACCGCGGCCGAGGGGATCAGGTGATTCGCGCGCCCCTCGACCAGGGCCGCCTGCTCCTGCGGGGAGAGGTCGGAGAGGCCCAGGGAGCGCCTGGCTGTTGTCTCGTCGAGCAGCTGCGCGACCGTATAGTCCGCGTCCAGGTCCGCCCCGCCGAGGATGTGCATGACACGGGTGACAGACTCGCTCAAACGACTCATAGCGCCTATACGATCCTGCGTCGGACAACTGCCTGACCAGTACACGGGATTGGAAGCCGCCATCTTGTCAGCGTCACCTTCGACGCAGCGACGGAATAATCACGCATGAGCCACTCCGCCAGGGACCTTGACCATGCCCTGTGCTGGCCCGCCACGTTCTACGTTCTCCAAGGGCCGTGCATCATGAGCACTACTGTCCCTCGTTGCGCGGTGCGGAGCGGCGATGGCTGTGGCCAAGAGGCTCCAAGCGGCCTTGGTTCCGTGCTCTGTGAAGCGGAACCCCCATTGCCCCTTGGTCAGTTCGTGCACGATGCAGAGCCCCCGCCCCCGTTCGGCGAGCAACCCACTCCTCGAGTCCAGACCTCCTGGACAGCCTTCTGAGCTGGCGGTTGTCCAGGGGAGTACAGCCGCGGCGTAGAGGTTCGCGGGGAGGGCGGGATCACCGTCGTGGATCTCGCAGATGTACTGCCCCATGGCCGAGCGAAGGTGCATCTCGTACGGACCGCACGCGTGCTCGTGTGCGTTCGCCACGAGCTCCGAGACCGGCCAGGACGTCATCGCTGATGATGTCGCCGTACAGGCCCACATCCCTCAGGACGCGTCGCAGGACAGCCCGCGCCTCGCCGGTCGGGTTGATGGTGTGGTCGGTCCAGCGGTACACGCGGCCGAGAGCGGCGGATGGTTCGCTGATCATCGGGCTGCGGACCTCCTGTGGATGACATGTCTGTGGCCTTCTCCCAGGACTCCGAGGCAGGTCACAGTAGCGTCGGCAGTGCCCGCCGAAGGGCGGCGCGAAGGCCCGACGCCGCACCCTGACTTCAAGTGCACTCGAACCCGGGAGAATCGTGGCTCGGTCCGTCGGCCACAGGGCCGGCCGCGAGTCACGCCCCTCAACGATGGCCGCCGGTTCCGTTGGTGCTCATGGGTGTTTATGAGCGCGCGATGCGTGAGCGGCAAGGCTTACGGGCGCTGTCGGCCCACCCCGGGCATCCCCGTTCCAGAGCCTGGTCACTGAGAGTATGGACGGGTGAGTGCTGACGAATTGGGGCTCTGGGTACCGGATCGTCCCGAAGATGTGGCCGTGGTGTTCGGCAAGGCGGACTTCCCGTGGTGGATCGCCGGCGGGTACGCGATCGAACTCGCGGTCGGTCATGAGCTGCGCCCGCACGCCGATCTCGACATCCTGGTCCTTCGCCGCGACCACGCCCTCGTCCGTGATCTCCTGGCCGACTGGGACCTGTACGTGGCGGACCCGCCTGGCCAGGGAAAGCTGCGGCCGTGGCGTTCTAGGGAGGCTCTTCAGCCACCACTCCACGACATCTGGTGCCGACGTACGCCGGAGGCGCCCTGGTCGGTGCAGCTCATGCTGGATGAGTCCGAAGGCACGCAGTGGATCTCGCGGCGCTCCCCGCAGATCCGGCTTCCCATCGAGCGGGTCGGCAGGACGAGCGCGAACGGCATTCCCTACCTGGCGCCGGAGGTGCAGCTCTTCTACAAGGCGAAGGCCACCCGGGACAAGGACGAAACCGACTTCGAAGCGGTGCTGCCGCTGCTGGATGTGTCACAACGCATCTGGCTGGCGGACGCGATCAAGGTGATCGCGCCGGACCACCCCTGGCGACGGCGGCTCCTGCCGGTCAGCCGAACGTGAGAAGCGGGACGTCGTAGAGGTCGGGGTTCCGGGGCCGAGTCATCGTGGGCGACGTGACCTCCACGACCAGCAGCTCGCTGAGGAACTGGACCTTGGCGCTGAGGAGGTGGCTGGTACGGCCGTCGGCCGACTGGGCCTTCAGGCCGGCGGAGACGTGGATGTGGGGAAGTATGTCGCCGGTGGCCGGGTCGTGCGCCAGGGTGCCCGCGCCGAACGCCTCGACGTTGGTGACGTACGTCTTCGCCCACACCGGCTCGTCCGGGTCCGCGAGCTTTTCGCAGGCACCAACGATCTCGGCCTCCGCGAAGGCTCCGATGAACGAGGGGATGTAGCCCTGCCGTACACCGTGCTCCTCGGCCGCAGCGAGCTCACCTGCCGCACCACCGGCCGCCGGTATCCGACGCTCGACATCCATCTTGTGCCCGCCGCCGGAGTCGCGTCCGCCGAGTACTTCCGGGACATCCAGCAGTCCGGCCGCGTACTCGCGAAAGCCTTGTCCGAAACACTCTCTGCCCCGGCGTCCACAGCCTGTGCCTGCACGACCCCCGCCCGTCCCACCGAAGGAGGCAGTCAGTGATCCACATAGCCGAGACGCTCTCCATCCGTACCGTGGAGGGCTTCCTCGCGCCGAGCGAGATCGAGTACCTCGGCCACCTCATGGATGAGGCACTCGTTTCTCCCGGACGCGACAAGTACGGCACGGCCCGTCGTACAAGCATCCACGAGATCCCCGGCCACTCCCTTGCCCAGGCGCAGGAGGTCTACGAACCGGCCGGCCGGATCGAGATGACCGAGATCCCGTACGAGGCAGCGGTCATTCTCGACCAGGCCCTGAAGCACCACATGGTCGCCATCACGCACACCCTGCCCTCGGTCTCCCGTCACCGACCGTGGATCTACCTCGAGTACGGCCCAGGCCAGTACATCACCCCGCACGCTGACGGCATCGCCCCCGATCCCCTCGCCCGGCCCCGTCAGATCGCCGCCGCCACGGTCACACTCGCAGACGCCCACAGCGGCGGCGCGTTCTATGTCGAGACGATGGGCAGCGCCGCCGTCTGGACCGCCAACGAGGCGCCAGCCGAGTCCGGTTACGCCCCCGGGATGCGCTTCATACACGACGGCACGGACACGTCCTCCCCGTGGTTTCGCACCATGCCGCGCACCCGATGGAGTGTCGCGCCCGCTCCCGGCACGCTCGTGGTCTTCGGCAGCCAGCTCGTCCACGGCACCGAGCCCGTCCTCACCGGCCGAGTCCGCAAGTTCCTCACGTTCTTCCACTCCGAGTAGGCGGTGCTCCCCCGTGCACGGACCCCGCGGCCCGCCTCCCACTGCAGCACCCACGTCATCCCAGCCCACGGCCTTAACCAGAAGGAGCGCGAGCAGTGGCAGACGACAAGACATTCGACGAGTTCCTGGAGGCGGTCGCGTCGCTACGCGACAGCGACACCGTACGCACCACCGCGCACACATCCAACGCGGCCACGGAGACCTGGCTCGCCACCACAGCGAACCCCGACGCCACCGAGCCCACCACCACGTCCTGATCCGCTGCCGGGGCCGGACCAGCCGGGTCTGGCCCCGGTCGACCCCCTGGAACCCAGATGAGCACCCTTCCCCCGGAAGTCCTGGTCGCCCTCGACGGCATCGCAGCCCACCAAGAGATCAAGACCGACCGCATCGCCTCCGTACTCGGCAACAACCTCGGCCCGTCGGCTCTTGGCTACGCCACGGCCCACCACCTGCTCGAAGGCGCCGAACACGCCGCTCGTGCCCGAGACGCGGACCTCCTGGCCTGGTACCGGAAGACGACGACGCCAGACCTGAACCACCTGTCCGTCGGCCCGCACATCCTGCTCAGCCCGCGCCCCGGGGACCTGTTCCGCTCGGACATCTCGGAGACGGCGTACTACCTTCTCCGCCCCGACACGAGCTCTGCCACGCCCGAAGCCCAGGCACTCGTGCGGGACGCCGTCACCTCCGCCACCGAACACGGCTTCGGCACGCTCCTCGCCCAGCACGCACCCATCGTCTGCCTGCTCAGCCGCCGCCGACTGGACGAAACCCTCCACAGCTGGTCCCTGACGCGCCTCCCTGGCACCGTCTTCACCGACTACACCGCCCACCCCGAGGTCCTGGCCCGCGACCTGATCCACGAAGCCGCCCACAACTGGCTCAACGACGCCCTGACCGCACACGCCGTCTGCCTCCCCGGCGACGTCACCTTCTTCTCCCCCTGGCGGGGGAGCCCTCGCCCCGTCTACGGCTTCCTCCACGCCTGCTGGGCGTTCTCGCTCACCGTGCTGTACGTACGGCAGGTCCGCCCCAGTGTCACGGGAGCTGTCGCCCCCTTCCTGGACGCCCACCTGTGCCAGCAACAGGAACGGTTCGCTGCTGCCGTCGATTACTTGACGAAGGCTCTCTCATACGTCCCTGCCAGTGGGATTCGTGAGCGCATCAGCCACGCGGTCGACGAAGTCGTCGGAGTGGCGTAGATCCTGGAGCACGGCATCGCCTTCGGCTACGTGATGAACTACATCATCGGCGGCCCTGCCGATGTGCCTGCGACGCCGCTGGTCGACGCGGTGCGAAGGTCGCTGGCGTGACAATCGGTTGACAGCGGAAGGTCACGCCACGTGCGCTGCCGGGACAGGATTTCGGCAAACCGGACAGCGTCAGCCCTGGGCGACCGCACTCGGGGCTGTGGCCGCGCCGAGTGTGTCGAAGAGATCGAACATCGCCGCGATCGGGCGTGGAGCGGGAGCCGCGAAACTCTGCTGGAGTGAAGTGCTCGGCGACCACGAGCTGTTGTCACTGCTCACCATCACCTATGGCCGGGCGACCCGACTTCACAGCATCCGCTTTCACACGCGCTCACGAGAGGCTGACCTAGGCTCCAGATCATGACCAGGGGTGGGCAGGCGGTAGGCGCGGTGGGTAAGAGCCGCCCGGGGTGGCGCCCGGACAAGTTGAGACAGCAACGCGAAGCCCACGGCCTGACGCTCGAAGGCGCGGGCGAGCAACTGCGCGAGGTGGCCCGAGCTGCGGGGCTCACAGTGCCGGCCGCCAACTTTCAGACGCTGTGCCAGCACGAACAGGGTGAGGTCTATCCCGGACCGCACTACCGTCGCGCGTACTGCCTGCTGTACCGCTCGACCGAGCCTGAGCTCGGCTTCCGTAACGCTCTGCCCGACGAGGCCACGAAGCTCAAGTTCACCGCGTCGAGCGAACCGCAGAACGGCGCCCACGTCCTGGCCGTGGAGCGGGCGTTGCACCAGCTGGCACCGAGCGCGGAGGACGCCGACGGCTTGGGCGTCCAACAGCGGATCCTCGATGCCTGGAAGCGGCGTCACACCGGCGGTGATCCGAACCGGCCGACGCTGATGACGGTCGGCGGCTACGCGGGCAGCGGGAAGTCGGAGTTCGCCCGCTTCATATCCCAGCTCACCGGCTGGCCCGTCCTCGACAAGGATCCGATCACACGCCCCCTCGTTGAGCGCCTCCTCGTAGAGATGGGCAGCGAGCCCAACGACCGGCACACCGACCTCTACCGGGAGAAGGTCCGCCCGCTGGAGTACCAGTGCCTGCTGGAGACCGCGTACGCGAACATCGACTGCGCGATCAGCACCGTACTCTCCGCGCCCTTCATCTCCGAGACCACCGATCCTCGATGGATGCGGCGCCTGATCAACCGCTGTGAAGCGCGTGGCGTTACCGTCGCTGTCGTCTGGATTCAGTGCGACCTCGACACGATGCACGAGTACATCAGCTTCCGGTCCGCCGGCCGGGACAGCTGGAAACTCCAGAACTGGGACACGTACGCCAGCGGGATCGATCTCGAACTGCGGCCCGTCGTACCGCACTGTGAACGATCACGTAATTCCCCGGGCCCGGCGTCACGTAATTCCCCAGGTTCCTGACCTCGTCCATGTCTACTTGATCGAGGGCTTGCTTGTCTTGTCGGTGCTGCCTCCTCGGGGCCGCTTGTTGGGCCGGTAGCTGGGCCCGTTCATGATCACTTGGTGGCTGGTGTTGATGAGCCGGTCCAGGAGCGACTCGGCGACCACGGGGTTGGGGAAGAGCGGATACCAGTCACTCGGCGCCCGGTTGCTGGTCAGGATCAGCGACCGGCCTTGGCGCTCGGAGACCAGTTCGTAGAGGTCGTCGGCCTGGGCCGCGGTGAGCTGGCGCATCGCGAAGTCGTCGAGGATGAGCACATCGGGACGTACCAACTCGCGCAGTCGGCGGTCCCAGGTGCGGTCCGCGTGGCCGCCGGCCAGGTCCGCCAGGACTCGGCTGGTCTTCGCGAAGCGGACGTTGGCGCCCTGCCGGATGGCCAAGTGTCCGAGTGCCTGGGCGACGTGTGTCTTTCCGACGCCGACCGGCCCGAACAAAATGACGGACTCTCCGGTGTGCAGCCAGCGCAGGGCGGCGAGGTCGCGGATCTGGGCGGCGGGCAGCTTCGGCGAGGCCGTGAAGTCGAACTCCTCCAGGGTGACCTGCTGCTCGAACTTCGCCCGGTGCAGGCGGCGTTGGAAAGCGACGGTGTCGCGGCGGGTGATCTCGTCCTGGCAGAGCGTCTGCAGGAATTCGAGGTGGCCGAGCTCGCCGCCGTGGGCCTGGGCCAGGCGGGCGTCGAGGGTTTCCAGCATGCCCGAGAGCTTCAGCACGCGCAGTGCGTCCCGCAGGGCAGTGTCCATGATGGTCATCACGCAACTCCTTCTTCGTGACGGTGGTCATCACGGTGGTCGTTCGCCATGTCGGGGGTCGCGACGGTCGAAAAGAGCCGCGTCGGGCCGTGCAGGAAGGCCGCGGCGCCGCCGTCGCCGCTGGTCTCGGGGGCGGGTTCGGTCTCGGTGCCGGCGAGGAGGATGCCCTTGATGGTGCGGTAGGACGGGTCGCCGACCGTGGTGGCCTTGGCGCAGGCGGCCTCCAGCCGGGCGTCGCCGTACTTCTTGCGCAGTCCGAGCACGCCCTGGGCGGCGCGGAGCCGGTAGAGCGCGTTGACTTCCAGCAGGCCGTCGATCACCTCCTTGCAGGCGGCGCCGACCTGGACGGACTGGGTGCGGCACCAGGCCGGGGTCCGCATATGGAACGTGATCTTCTCGGGCGGGTAGTCGCCGTGGTGGGTGCGTTTGCCCTGCTCAAGTGCCGCGTGGGTCTTGACCAGTTCGCCCTCGTGGAAGACCTGCACGAAGCCGGCGGTGGAACGGACGTCGACGCGCTGGCCGATCAGTTTCCACGGCACCGAGTAGAGGGTGCGGCCGGCCTTGATGTGGATGTCCGGGCCGACCGTCGCCGTACTCCAGCGGGCCAGCACGAACGGCGTCTTCGGCAACGGCAGCAGCGTCTCTTGCTCGACGGCCTCGAACACCGACAGAGGCGATGCCCCGCCCGGCGGCCGGCACTGCCGGCGGCCCGCGACTTCGCTCGATCAGCGGACTGCGTCGGCCTGCATGTGCTCGAGAGAGACGAACTCCCGCCCACGCCACCACGAATCACGTATATAGGGCATAGGACGCTCAACGCGGGGCTTGTCTTTTGGTTTCAGAGCGCGAGCTGGATCTACCAACGTGCCGTAATGCGTGGCGAGTTCGGCATACGCCTTGTTGATTTTAGGGTCGTAGAGGTCGGGCTTGTCCACCCCGGTCTTCAGGTTGTCGGGCACGAGCCGCTGGGTGACGCCGCCGAAGAACTTGAAGGCTTCGACGTGCGACTCGGTCCAGGAGTGCTGGTCGAGGTGGATGACCGGGCGGACGAACATGTGCCGCGAGCAGGCCAGGATCATCACGAACGCCCAGATCCGGTGCCGCTTTCCCGAGCGCGGATTGATCCACTGGCCGAGGAAACCGTAGTCGATCTGAGCCTCCAGGCCCGACTCGGCCTCGTCGCGCAGGACGGTGACCTGCGACCGCTTCGTGTCCTCGGGCAGTGTCGCCGATATCCACCGCCGCAGTGAGGACACCGACACACTCAAGTCGTGTTCGTCGCACAGCCGTTGGTGGATCGTCGAGACGGTCACCGTCCCCAGCAGGCTCTTGATGTAATCGGTGCTTGTCGATCTCGGGCCAGGTCACCTGCCGCAGTCGCCTGTCGGCGAGTTCGGGAAACCAGCCCTTGATCAGCTCGGCCCAGTCCTTCTCGGCCATCGCCGGGCCGCCCGGGGTCATCCCGGCGGCCTCCGCCGGGGCCAGGTACTTCCTGATCGTCTTGCGGTCCAGCCCCAGCGACGCGGCCAGCTCACTCTTGGAGCGGCCCGCGTACCAGTGGACGTAGATCTCGGTCACATCGACCACGTTGAACGTTCTCCTTGCCATCGTGCGCTTCCTTCGACCTTGAACCACTGATCGAGGAAGCGTCCGTCATCGCGATGGCCAGGACCTACTACCTGCCACGTCCGTCATTCCCATGGGGAATTACGTGACCGCGGGGGTGGGAATTACGTGACGCGGAACCCGCCCTACCTGGGGAATTTCGTGATCGCTCACACGCACTTGGTTGTCGACAACCGGCTCGGCTCCGCGATATCGCTCACGGACCAGGTGCGCCTGGCTTTGTTCACGAGTTGCGTCAGCAGTTGTACATGGGTTTGGGAGGCGCCCAGATCCACGGTCGGGTGATGTTCACGAGTTTTGTCAGCGCTGGGGTACTTGCCAGGACAGCATCGGGGGTGTTCCCGGTGAAAGGTCCTGGTCATGCCGCAGATGTCGAAGGTCGAGCTGTACGCGGCGATCCGGCGGGACCACCGGGCCGGCATGACGATGCGGGAGCTGGAGCGCAAGTACAACGTCGCCTGGCGGACGGTCCGCAAGGCCCTGAACTCCGCGTGGCCGGAGCCGCGCAAGCCGCTGCCGCCGCGGCCGTCGGCGCTCGATCCCTACAAGGCGATGATCGACGAGATCTTGCGGGCTGACCTGGACGCGCCGCGCAAGCAGCGGCACACGGTCACGCGGATCTTCCACCGGCTGGTCGACGAGCACGGCGCGAACGTGTCGTATCCGATGGTCAGGCGCTATGTCGCTGACCGGAAGCCGCAGATCGCTGTGGAGGCGGGCAAGGCGCTCATTGAGGCGTTTGTCCCGCAGACCCACCCGCCGGGGATGGAGGCGGAGGTCGACTTCGGCGACGTGGCCGTGCGGCTCGCCGGCGAGCTGGTGACCTGCTACTTGTTCTCCTTCCGCCTGTCGTATTCGGGCAAGGCGGTCCACCGACCCGTTGACCGCACTATCGGCGTGTCCTACGTGTTGGGGTGGTGAGGACGAGGAGTCTCCGTTCGGATGTTCCCGATGAGACGGAGATGTAATGGATCACGGTGTGGTGATAGCCGAACGCGAGGTGTCCGGCCTGGTGGTGGCGCGGGTCGGCAGCGTGGAGGCGACCACTGCCGCCACGTTGCCCTGGGTAGTGCTCGACGGTGGCGGGCGGGCGATCACACCGGCAAGCGAGTTCCTGCGGGAGCTCCTGGCCTGCGGCAACACTCCGGCTTCCTGCCGTTCCTACGCCTTTGACCTGCTTCGCTGGTTCCGGTTCCTCGCCGCAGTGGACGTCGAATGGAGCCGTGCGAAGCGCGTGGACGTACGCGACTTCGTCCTCTGGCTCCGCACATGCCACAACCCGGCGCGGGACAGGCGCCACCCGGACGCACCCGTGCCGGGGTCGCTGAACGCGCGCACCGGCAAGCCGTACCTGAAGTCGGGCTATGCCCCGGCGACCATCAACCATGCGGTGTCGGTGCTGGCGGCGTTCTACGACCACCATCTGCAGACCGGGCAGGGTCCGCTGGTCTCCCCGGTACCACCGCAGTCCCGTGACGGGCGCCGGCTGGAGGCGCATCACAACCCGCTGGAGCCTTCCCGGCTGCACCGCCGGGGCGCCTACCGGCAGAAGCAGGTCGACCGCGAGCCCCGCCCAGTCCCCGACGATGTTGTCGAGGACCTGTTCACCTCGCTGGGCTGCCACCGCGACCGAGCGCTGTTCTCCATGTTCTTGTCCAGCGGCGCACGGGCCGCCGAGATGCTGGGCATGACGATCGGCGATGTCCACCCGGGTGAGGGCCGGATCTACGTGCAGACCAAGGGCCTGGGCGGGGCGAAGGAAGCATGCCCGGCCTCCCCGGAAGCCTTCACCTGGCTGGCCCTCTACCTCGGTGAGCTGGCCCAGGACGGCCACCGGCCCGCCCCCGACGAGCCGGTGTGGTGGACCCTGCGCGGACCGACGCGCCCGCTGACCTACACGGCCCTGCGGGCGGTGCTCAACCGGATCAACGCCCGGATCGGGGCGAACATCACGCTGCACGACCTGCGGCACACCCTGTGTCTGCGCCTGATCGAAGACCCGGCCATCACCCTGGTCGACGCCCAGCAGGTGATGCGCCACCGGCGCATCACCACGACCAGCACTTACCTGAGGCCCAGGATCGACGAGGTGATCGCCAAGGTCCACGAGCACTACACGCGTCCCAAGCCGCCGCCGCGGCCGCTGACCGGCTGGACATATAAACCAGACGACCTCGCCGACGTTTTCGGGAACCGCTGATGACCCGGCACGGGCGCGTCGCCCGCACGCCGGTCAGCCCGCGCGACCCCGCCCTCCTCACCGCCGCGCTGCCTGAACCGAGGAGCACGACCCGTGGCAGCGGACGGGAGACGGCGCATCGCGATGAACTGGCCCGCCTAGCCGAGAGCTTGCTGAGCGAGCCGACCGTCCGCAACCTGTGGCGCCAGCAACTCTCACTGACCCGCATCTTCGACTGGCTGGAGGGATTCCCCGCCGACACCTGGCAGGACCGATGGCTGCTGAGCGGTTCCGACGACCTGGGCTCCGGCTGGGGACCGCGAGGGCTCAGTGCAGGCACCCGGTCGCGGTTCACCGCCGGTCTCGGCACCTTGATCGTCCTCCAGGCGATCCGGCCCTCCTACGGCTGGCTCTTCGGCAGCCGCCTCCTGGGCGTCTACGACGCCTACCGTCGGCACAACCAGCAGGCGCTGTTCGCCGAACTCAAACAGCGCGCCGGCGGACAGCGCTGCGACGAGCACGCGACCGAAGCCCTGAACGTGCTCACCCGCATGAGCATCGTCACCGGCAAGGACCTCATGGCCTTCGACCTGGAGGACCTCACCGACTACGCCGGGGCCCGTCAGGACAACGGCCGCACAGTGACGGCCCTGCCCCTCGCCTACGACATCCTTCACGCCGTCGGCGGTCTCAAGGACTCACCACCGACCCTGCGCGAGGCCCAGGCCCGCGGCCAACTCACCCCCGCCGAGCTGATCGACCGCCATCCCATCGCCAACCGCGCGGTCCGCGACGTGCTCGTCCACTACCTCGCCGAGCGATCAGCCGTCCTGGACTACGGCTCCCTGGTCAACCACGCCCAGATGCTGGCCGACCTGTTCTGGGGCGACCTGCAACGCCACCACCCCACGATCTCCTCGCTCAACCTGCCTGACGAGGTCGCCCAGGCGTGGAAGCAACGCGTCCGGGTTCCTGCCCGACGGGCGACCGCGCCGCACCGCCCACGCCGTGTTCCTGGCCGTCCGCTCCTTCTACCTGGACCTCTCGCAGTGGTCGATGGAGGACCCTGCCCGCTGGGCGGCCTGGGCGGCACCCTGCCCGATCAGCGAGGCCGACATCCGCGGCTACACCAAGGAGACCCGGCACAGGCAGGCGCGAATGCAGCAGCGCACCCGCACCCTGGTCCCCGTCCTGCCGCAGCTCGTCCGCGCTGCCGAGGCCCGGCTGCAACGTGCCACGCTGCTGCTGCAGGCAGCCCGCTCCGCGAAGCCTGGTGAGGAGTTCACCGTCGAGGGCTCGCAGTATCGACGCACCGGCAGGGACGGCAGCCACTGGCGTCCCACAGCGCTGTTCCTCGCCCCCGTCGGTGAACCGGGGCCGCGGTTCGATGCCGAATGCGAGGAGAACAACGCGTTCTGGACCTGGGCGAGCATCGAGGTTCTACGACGCACCGGGGCCAGGATCGAGGAACTGCTGGAGCTCACCCACCTGAGTCTGCGTCAGTACCAGGCGCCGACCGGCGAGACGGTGCCGCTGCTTCAGATCAGCCCGTCCAAGACCGACCGCGAGCGCGTCATCCCCGCCGACCTGGACCTGGTCGCGGTCCTCGCCCGGATCATTCGCCGCATCAAGGGCACCGGCGAGCGAGTGCCGCTGCTGACCCGGTACGACGGCTACGAGCGGGTCTTCGGCCCACCGTTGCCGCACCTGTTCCAATATCCTTCCCAGCACCGGCTGCAGGTCATCTCCGCCAACCGGATCCGCGATTTCCTGACCGAGCATGCGCTGCGGGCCGGTATCGCCGACGTCGACGGGACACCGCTGAGGTTCACGCCGCACGACTTCCGCAGAATCTTCTCGACAGAGACAGTGAATGGCGGCCTGCCGATCCACATCGCCGCGAAGCTCCTTGGCCATCTCGATCTCAACACCACTCAGGCTTACGTCGCGGTCTATCCCGAGGAGGTGATCCGCCACTACCGGCAGTTCGTCGACCAGCGCCGAACCCACCGTCCCAGCGAGGAGTACCGCGAACCCAGCGACACCGAGTGGCAGGACTTCCGCGACCACTTCAGCCTGCGCAAGGTCGCGCTCGGCACTTGCGACCGGCCCTATGGGACCCCTTGCCAGCATGAAAACGCCTGTGTCAGGTGCCCTATGCTCCGGCTGGACCTGGCGCAGGAGCCCCGGCTGCTGGAGATCGAGACCAACACCCGCCAGCGCCTGGGAGAGGCCCAGCGGATGCAGTGGCTCGGTGAGGTCGCCGGCCTGCAGGAGAGTCTGCGGCACATCGCCGACAAGAAACAGCAGGCCGAACGTCTGTGAGCCCAGGTCGGCCGAGGTGAGGACGGGGTTGCTGCCCTCGGTTAGGTCGTCACGACTCCGCGATGATCTGGGCCTTGAGCCGGTCATATTCGGCGACCGCGTCCGGCAGGTGATCGAAGAAGTCATCCCAGAAACAGGGGCGCTGCCACTCCTGGGGCGCCAGAGTCAGCCTGCCGTCGTTCAGTGCGGTGACCCAACAGGTCGGCATCCGATCGGACACGATCTCGAACATGTCCGCGTCCCACAGTCCAGGGGAGTCGATCTCGTCTCGTCTCGCACTGCGGTCAGGAAGGCGGAACAGGACGTGGGGCCGGGCGGCAAGCACTTCGAGGACCGGGTATTCCTCGCCGATCCGCACGCCTGGATGCTCGCTCACTACCGTCGAGGTCCCGGGTCTGATGATTTTGACGCATCGGACGATCACCGCTGCAGCCTACGCAGTTCCCGGCCCGGCCGGCCCCCGGCCTGGGGACGACGCCTGGTTCAGCGCGACGGGGACCGATCCAGTGAAGTGCGGGTCAGCCAGGAGCACCACACGGTCCGCTTCGACGTCAAAACCGAGCACCGGGTGACCGGAGTCCGTCTCCGGCCCGAGCAGTACAGGTTTGCCCAAGCACCGTCCGATCGCCCGCAGGAAGCCGCAGAGCACGTTCAGTTGTGTCTGGCCCTGGAGCTCCCGAAGATCAACATCGAAGTCGATCGAGTCGGCTGAATAGGGGCGAAAGATTGCCAAAACTCCTGGTGCTGGCCAGATCCTCAACATCACGTTGGCCTCGACGCCCCGAGACAACATCACCGCGGCCCGTGGAAGCCGCAGGAGGGCACCGTCTTCGGAGTATTCACACGCCCACCCCCGCGAGCGCACCAAGTCGAGCACCGCCTGCCAGTCATCGACGGAGGTATCAGCGACGCTCACGTCCGGCAGCGGGCCCATCAAATCGGGGTCGAAGAAGTTCTTGACGTCATCCCACAGCAGGTCAGGCACCAAGTCATGGTGCCCTCTCACATGGCGGGCCGCAGCTCGATTTCCTCGGACCCCGTCGAAGCTCATGGCGATCACAGCCCAACGGAGATTCAGGCACATCGCGAATACCGAAGTGCAGAGAAGGGTGTTCGCCTCTGCCGGCCAGGAAGCCTTCTTCGAGGGTCACGTGCACGCGCTGCGGGTGCTGGGCGTCCCGCGGGGTCGGGTGCGCTATGACAACCTCAAGGCCGCCGTCGCCCAGGTGCTGGGGCTGAGCCGGGCGAGGGTGGAGACCGACCGGTGGATCGCGTTCCGGTCGCACTTCGGCATCGAGAGCTTCTACTGCCGCCCGGGCATCGACGGGGCCCACGAGAAACATCTGTCATCACACTGCACCTCATCGGGTCGTTGCGGAGTGTTCGGGGTCCCGGACGCTGCGTCGTGGTCGACCGATGACGGGCCGGACCAGGTCGGGGCCGGGCAGCGGGTAGACGTACTCACCCTTGTCGTTGGTCAGGATGCCGGTGATGATGCCGTCCCGGCGCCAGTGCTTGACGGTCTGGAAGTGGACACCGAGGTGGCGGGCGAGTTCGGAGACGGTCAACATTCCCGCGTCGAGCAGGCGTTGGCGGTGGCTGCGTAGCTGGTAGGCATTGCGCAGGTGGACGATCATGCCGCGGGTGAATGGCTGGCCCATGCCGCTGGACAGGCCGCGCTCGTTGAGGATGTCGGCGCTCTGGGCGTCGGTGTGCTCTTCGAGGAGTTCGTCGAGCGCGGCGACGACAGCGGGGTCGGTCTGGCGGAGTTCCCAGGCGGTCAGTGGGCGGGGCAGGGTGAGCTGGTGAAGTTTCCCCGTGATCTTGGACACTCGTTGGTTATGCCGCGAGGGCGTGTTGATGCCGCTGTCTGGTCTCGGCCGGGGTGAGGTAGCCGAAGGTCTTGTGCTTGCGCAGGCGGCGGCGGTTGTAGAAGGTCTCGATGAAGGTGAAGACCTCGGCGCGGGCGGTGGCCCGGTCGGGCCAGATGCGGGTGCCGATCTCTTCCTTGAGCAGGGCCCAGAAACTCTCCGCGGGCGCGTTGATGCCCCTATGGATGTCAAGTGGCGTCTCGGGCTGGTTCCGTGGGGTGTGCCGCGGTGTTTGCGGGGGCGATGTGCCGGTAGATCTCTC